>JANOZI010001047.1:0-1627 GCA_031429375.1 Acidobacteriota bacterium
GCCACCCATAAGCCATCGGGCGAGCGTTGGGGGTCGCCCACCGCCACGATCTTCGAGTGATCGTCCAGGGTGAGCGCGCGCCTGGTCTGCGCCGCCGGGGTCAACGGTGCGAACAGGGCCAGCGCAAGAATCAGGGCCGAAAGCCGTGTCGTCATGCCGCCACTATAGCGCCGCACATGCTATTCTTCCAGCGGCGTTGCGGTCGGTGGTGCGACATGTCGCCGCACCTGTGAGTATTCCCGGGAGGATGCATGCGCGTTTCACGTTTTCTTACAGCAACCGGATCGGCTTTACTCGTCGCAATCTCGATGTCGGTGACCCCGTCGGCACAGTCCAAGACGGATGAAGACTACGACAAGCTGATGAAAGCCGTCGGCGCCGCCAACGCCGCCATGCGTGGCGCGGCCAAGGAACAGAATGCTTCCGGCGTGGCCGCCGAAGCGCAGAAGATGGTGGCCCTGTTCAAGGACGCGCAGGCGTTCTGGACGGCGCGCAGCAACGCCGAAGCGGCTGAATGGGCCGGCGCAGCGATGACTCACGCCGCCACCCTCGCGAAGGCGACTGATCTGACCGTGGCCATGGGTACCATGAAAGAGCTCGGCGGAACATGCCAGACCTGCCACGCCAAGTATCGCGAAAAGACCGAAACGGGTTTCGCGATCAAAAAGAGTTAAGAGTTAAGAGTTAAGAGGGCTGGCGCGGGTTGCGCCGGCCCTTTGCTTTCACGGCTTCTTCACAGTGGCCAAGAGTGTGACGACGACGCCGCCGTCGGTCTCCAACGTCAGGGTGACTTTCTCGCCCGTCTTCAGCGCACTTTTCAAATCCATCAACACCACGTGCGGACCAGCCGCCGTGAGCTCCGCAAATCCGAATGCCGGCACCGTGATGTGCTTCACGGCCTTGTCGCCGTCGCGCAACTCGATCTTCCCCGCCGCGTCGCTCGTCGCCGTCACGACATAGATGTCGTACATCGTCGGGTTGGTAAGGGTCAGGCCGGCTACCGCGGTGCCGCCGGCCGCGGCTTCACTGACCCACGCCTCTGAAGCGGTGATCGACGGCTGTGCAAACAGCAACGACAAGAACAGCAGCAACATGGTGATGTCTCCTATTTCGGCAGCGCCTGCGGCATGTCGGCCACGACGTAGATTATCGCAGCCAGCGCCGCTGCGGCACGCGAAACCTCTTGCGGCTCGATGCGATCCACCGTATCCGCCGGGGTGTGATGAATGGTGAAGTACTTCGCCGAGTCGCCGGCGTACGCCATCATCGGCACCTTGCCGAGCGTGCTGATCGGGCCGATGTCGGCGCCGCCGCCGCCCGACCCGATCTCCTGCATGCCGAGCGGCGCGAGCAGCGTGCCGATGTCGGCAACGAGCGCACGCGCGGCCTCCGAGCCGCTGAAGCCAAGCCGCGCCGGCGCGAACACGCCCGAGTCGGACTCCACCGAGAAGATGTGATTCGACGCTTCCCTGGCGTGCGCGTCGCGATAGCCGTTGCCGCCGCGCAGGCCGTTCTCTTCATTGCTGAAGAGGACGACGCGCACCGTTCGCTTCGGCCGGATGTTCAACTTCTTCATCAACCGCGCCGCCTCCCACGTCACCACGCACCCCACGCCATCGTCCGATGC
>JANOZI010001048.1:0-4415 GCA_031429375.1 Acidobacteriota bacterium
CGTGTCGCCCCGTGCAGCGGGCGGCGTTCTGCTGACGTTGCGCCGCAGTTTCGCGTTCTTCGACGCGGCGACGGGCCGGTTCGACGCCATTGCCGACGTCGAACCGGGCATGCCCGGCAATCGGTTCAACGACGGCAAGACCGATCGCCGCGGACGCCATTGGGCGGGCACCATGGGAGACGTCAACTGGAATCACCCGATCGGCAACCTGTATCGGTTCGGGCCCGATCGCCGGCCCGCGCGCGTCGCCGAGAACATCTGCTGCTCGAACGGAATTGCGTGGAGTCCTGATGATCGGACCATGTACTTCTGTGAGAGCTTCGCGTACGTGATTCATGCCTACGATTTCGATGCTGTCACTGGAGCGATCGAGCACCGCCGCCCGTTTGCCACGGTCGATGCGGCGTCGGGTTCGTTTCCTGATGGCATCACGGTAGATGCCGACGGCTTCCTCTGGTGCGCGCAACCCGTCTTTGGCCGCCTCGTCCGCTACGACCCGACCGGACGGATCGAACGCATCGTCGAGCTTCCCGTCTCACGCGGCACGAGCGTGATGTTCGGCGGCCGCGATCTGTCGACGCTTTACATCACCACCATGCGTACGACGCTCGACGAAAAGCAGCTGTCCGAAGAGCCGCTTGCCGGCTCTCTTCTGGCGATCACACCCGGAGTCAGGGGCCTCGCCGAAACACCGTTTGCAGGCTAGGCCACAGATTTGACGCAGATTTAACGCAGATTACGCAGACAGGCTTCCAGCGCGTTCAGAGAGGATCAATTGATGCCATCACCGTCAGCACTTCCCACTCCGGCGACGGAGTACGGTCACGACGAGTCCAACAAGCGGCGGTTATTCCTGATCTGCCTGATGGCCATCACGACCACCAGCATGAGCTTCGTGCTGCGCAGCAGCATCGCGCAGGACCTCCAGACGAGACTGTTCGACCCGATCGACCCCCTGCATTCGGCGTCACTCGTCGGGTCCGCCCTCGGCGTCGCCTTCCTCAGTTTCGCAGTGACCGTGGCGGTGGGCAGCCCGCTCATTGACGCGGTCGGCATGCGCAACGTCCTGCTGCTGTGCGGCCTGTCTTTCGTCACGGGCACCGGGCTGACGATCCTCGCCGACCAGATCTCGACAGGCACCGGCGTCTACAACATCGTCTGGCTGGGCATGCTGTTGTCAGGCATGGGCTGGGGCTGCTCCGAGGCGGTCATCAATCCGCTGACGACGACGCTCTACCCCGAAGACAAGACGCACAAGCTCAATGTGCTGCACGCGTGGTGGCCGGGCGGCATCATCATCGGCGGCGTCGCCGGCCTCGCCATCGGCGCTCTCAATCTGGACTGGCGCTACAAGTTCGCGGTCGTGATGCTGCCTGCCGCCGCGCTCATCGTCCTGCTGCTCACGACCGGGCGCTTCCCGAAAACCGAGCGCGCGGCCGCCGGTATTCCCGCGAGCAAAATGTTCCGGGCGTGCGTGACCCCTGCGTTCCTGCTGTGGTTTTTGGCGATGTTCCTGACCTCCGCGGCCGAGCTTGCGCCCGGGCAGTGGGTGGACATCGCGTTGACACGCACCGTCGGCATCTCCGGGATCTGGCTGCTCGTCTACGTGAGCGGTCTGATGTTCGTAATGCGCCACTTCGCCGGCACGATGGTACACCAGCTGTCGTCGGTCGGGTTGCTGTGGGTGTCGTGCCTGCTGGCGGCGGTCGGGCTGGTCGCGCTGAGCGTCGCGAATACGCCGCTGATGGGGTTTCTGGCCGCGACGATCTGGGGTACCGGAGTCTGCTACATGTGGCCGACCATGCTCGCGGTGGCGTCCGAGCGCTTCCCGCGAAGCGGCGCGCTCGGCATGGGCCTCATCGGTACCGCCGGTTCGCTGTCGATCTACTTCCTGCTTCCGCAGATGGGCAAGATCTTCGACGAGGCCAAGATCGAGGTGGCTGGCGGAGAGGCGGCCTTTACGGCCCTCTCCGGCGACGCGTTGACGGCGGTGCTCGCACAGGCATCGACGGCGTCGTTCCGCATCGTCGCATTCATGCCGGCGATCCTGCTCATCGTCTTCGGCCTGGTCTGGCTGAACGATCGCCGCAAGGGCGGTTTCAAGCCGGAACGGCTCTAGTGATTGCCCGCGCAGTCCTTGTCTGTATGGCGCTCTTCGCCATCAGCACTGGCCGGGCCGTCGACGCCTTGCAGCCTGCCTCGCCGAAGCGCACGCGCGAAGGCGGGCCGCGGCCGTACTTCACCGACGTCGCGCCCCGGTCGCAATTCAGCTACGTCACGCGGAACGACTATCGCAGCCGCAAGTACTTCATCCAACCACTCGCCGGAGGCGTGGCGATACTCGATTACGACAACGACGGCAAGATGGACATCTTCTTCACCAATGGCGCGGAACTGCCGTCGATGAGGAAAACGGCGGCATTCGCCAATGCGTTGCTGCGCAATCGCGGCGCAGGCGTGTTCGAAGACCGCACTTCAGCCGCAGGCCTCGCCGGTGGCGATAGCGGCTACCACATCGGCGCCGCCGCCGGCGATTACGACAACGACGGCGACACGGATCTCTTCCTGGCCAACGCGGGTTCGAACACGCTCCTGCGCAACAATGGTGGGACCTTCACTGATGCGACCGCTGGTTCCGGAATTTCAAAGCCGCCCAATACGCTGAGCGTTGGCGCAGCGTGGTTTGACTACGACAACGACCGCCTGCTCGACCTCGTCGTCTCCGATTACACCATCTGGACGCCTGAGACCGACTACCAATGCGCCGATGCCGTGAAGCGGGAAATCTACTGCAGTCCCACCCGTTACGTCAGCGTTCCCAATCGGCTGTATCGCAATCTCGGAAACGGCAAATTCGAAGACGTCACAGAACACGCGGGTCTTGCCGAGGCGCACGGCAAGGGGATGGGTGTGTCGATTGCCGACGTCAACAATGACAACCTGCCGGACATCTTCATCGTCAACGACACCGAACGCAATTTCCTGTTCATCAATCAGGGCGCAGGCAGATTCCGGGAACAGGGCGTCATTTACGGCGTCTCGTTCAACGACAATGGCATTACCGTGAACGGGATGGGGTCGGACGCGAAGGATTTCAACAACGACGGCTTTATCGATCTGTTCTACAACAATCTTGCGACGCAGGTCTACGCGCTGTTCGCCAGCGATCGCGGCAGGTTTTTCCGATACGTCAGCCCCTCAACCGGGCTCGGCCGCCTGTCGTACCGGTTCGGCGGCTGGGGCGCCGGATTCATCGACTACGACAACGACGGGTGGAAGGATCTCTATTCCGCCAACGGTGACGTGGACTACCTGGGCGACAATGCGAAGCAGTCCGATACCATGTGGCGCAATCTCGACGGCAAATCCTTCGCCGACGTCTCCGCCGCGATGGGTTCCGGCTTCACGCGCCAGGGCTTTCATCGGGGCGCGGCGTTTTCCGATCTCAACGACGACGGATCGCTCGACATTGTTGTGACCGGCCTCAACGAACGGCCGCGAATTCTCATCAATGCGGGAACGCCTGGCGCACACTGGCTGCTGCTCGACCTGCGAGGCACACGTGGCAGCCGCGACGCCATCGGCGCGAGGGTCACGGTCACGACGGCTTCGGGACGTGCGCTGCACAACCACGTGTCGGTGTCGACCGGGTTGATGTCGTCCTCGGACCGTCGCGTTCACTTCGGCCTGGGGCGCGAGAGCGTGATCTCCTCGATCGAAATCCGCTGGCCGGGTGGGCAGGTGCAGACGTTGTCGGACGTGAAGGCGGACCAGATTCTGCGAGTCCGCGAGCCTGAGTAGATAGCGGGCTCGAAGTTGTGAAGGCACCCCATAAAGGGGTGCCCTACGTTGAGATATGCTGCGAATGAGAATCGCCACCTTACTGGTTAGCGCCGCCGCGGTTCTTGCGCTCATCGGCTCGGTGGGAATGCCCAGGCTGGCAGCTCAGGCGCGGCCGCCCTTCGACTCCGCTGAATCGACACGCCGACTCAGCGTCGCTCAAAACAGGCCGCTCGCCGTAGCCTTGGGCCAGGCTGAGGCGGGCCAGTATCAAGAAGCCATCGCGACGCTCGACGCGGCGATTCGTACCACTCCCAAGGGCGGCGAAAATCTCTATCTCCTGCTGGCTGATTGCCACACGCAACTGGCGGACCTCGCGAAGGCCGAAGCGGCGTTGCGGGCCGGCCTGCGCGTCTATCCCAGTGCGCCGATCCTCGAGCGCACGCTTGGCCAGCTGCTGTTCCGCATCAAGTACGACAGTAGTGAGTCCGGCGCCTTGCTGGCGCGCGCCGCGAAAATGATGCCGCGCGACCCTCAGGCAAAGCATTACTACGCGCAATGGGCCTACCTGAACGCGCGCGAGAGAATCTGCGTGGATCAGGAACGTGCGGCGCTCGCGCTGCCCGCACTCAATG
>JANOZI010001049.1:0-2425 GCA_031429375.1 Acidobacteriota bacterium
GGTCGGTTCTGCGCCGCGCGACCGCCGCGCCACCAGCGCCAACGCCGGCGCCCATTCCGACACCGACCCCTTCCCCCGCGCCGACGCCGCCGCCCGGCACTGCCGCGACCGTTTACGCGAACTGGAACTGTGGCGCCTCAACTCAATGCGCGGCCGTGCTGGGCGCCAGTACTGGCTCGGCAGGCCCATTCTGCTCAGTCGCGGCGTGTGAAACCTGGCAGGCATCGCAGATTCGCGGCACGTGTACCGCTCGGCCCGAATTCACGGTCCGCTCCTTCCCCGCCTCGGGCTGTTGGAGATAGCCGCGGATACGCCACCAGGATGTTGACATCAAATAACTTTGTAACATAAAGTGAACCCGTGAAAACACGGTGGCGCCGGGCGGCTCGATGAGCCGTCCGCTGCGAGTCAAGTTCATCCTGCCGGCCTTGACCGAGGCCACAGGCCCCTACTGGCGGCCGATCAAGTACTCGCTCTTCCCCCCGCTTGGCCTGGCCACACTCGCTGCGTATCTGCGGCCGGACGACGAGGCGGTCCTGCTCGACGAGCACGTCATGCCGATTGCGACCGACGACGAGCCGGATCTCGTGGTGATCCAGGTGTACATCACCAACGCCGGCCGCGCCTACCGTTTCGCCGACCACTACCGCGCGAAAGGCGTGTTCGTCGCGCTCGGCGGCCTGCACGTGACCGCGCTGCCCGACGAGGCCGCGCCGCATGCCGACGCCGTATTCCTCGGGCCGGGCGAGCAGACGTTTCCGCAATTCCTCACCGACTTCAGAGCGGGGAGTCCGCAGCGCCGGTACCGTTCCACCGAGGGCCGCACGCTCGATCGGATCCCGCCGATACGACGCGACCTGATCGATCGCCGGCGCTACCTCGTGCCCAATTCGATCGTCGTGACGCGCGGCTGTCCGCAACACTGCGACTTCTGTTACAAGGACGCCTTCTTCGAGGGCGGACGATCGTTTTATACGCAACGTGTGGATGACGCGCTCGCCGAGATCGATCGGCTGCCGGGCCGTCACCTGTACTTCCTCGACGATCATCTCCTCGGCGATCGCCGCTTCGGCGAGGCGTTGTTCGAGGGCATGCGCGGCATGGGCCGGTTGTTCCAGGGCGCGGCCACGGTGGATTCCATTCTTCGCGGCGATCTGATCGAGCGGGCAGCGGCCGCCGGACTGCGCAGCCTGTTCGTCGGCTTCGAGACGCTCACGCCCGGCAATCTCAAGAGCAGCAACAAACGCCAGAATCTCGGCCGCGACTACACCGCCGTCACCGAACGGCTGCACAGCCTCGGCATCATGATCAACGGCAGCTTCGTCTTCGGCATGGACGACGACGACGAGGACGTCTTCAAGCGCACGGTGGACTGGGCTGTCGATCGCGGCATTACGACCGCGACGTTTCACATCCAAACGCCCTATCCGGGCACGCGGCTTTTCGCGCGCACGGAAGCCGCCGGCAGAATCCTGACGCGCGACTGGGATCTCTACGACACCCGGCACGTCGTCTACCAGCCGGCGCGTCTGTCGCCGGAAGCGCTCAAGAACGGCTACGACTGGGCGTATCGCGAGTTCTATCGCTGGTCGAACATCGCGCGCGCCTCGCTCGAGCACGGCTCGCTCAAGCATCAAGCCAAGCATTTTTTCTACGCCGCCGGATGGAAGAAGTTCGAGCCGCTGTGGGATGCCGTGATTCGCTATCGGCAACTGCACGCGATGACGCCGGTGCTCGAGGGCGTGCTGTCGAAGGTGTCTGCGAAACCTGTCGCGCCGGACTTTCTCGAAAAGCCCAACGTTTCTCGAGTAGCGGACGTGCCGGTGGCGCGTTCCCCATAGGCTGAAGCTGATACTCTTCAGATACATTGATAATTAATTTCCGGTGGGTGAAGCGACTACCGTTTGTGGTGTTCGCGCTCGGGTTGTTCCTGCTAACGCCGTCACGCGTCGAGGCCCAGCCGTCCTGGTACGACGGGGGCATCCAGTACTCCTCGATCACCAACTGCGTGAGCATCATCCAGGGCTTTCCCTACCAGGAGAACGGCGCGGGCGCCTTCGTGGGGTTTCTGGCCCAACCCACTGCGTCACGGCCTGCGCCAAACATCACCTACTACATCCGCGTTTACGTGGCCGGCCTGGGCAATTCGTGCAGCGGCCAGCGCTTTTATGTCGATGTCGCCCTGCCCCCGAGTACGACGCTGGCCATCGACGGCACCAATCCCGTCGTTTGTTTCGCCGGCGGGAACCAGTACACCGGCGTCGACTGCCCGCAATCGCTGCCCGCCTCGTCGCTGAATCCCGGCGCGTTCGCGATCTATTCGAGCGACAGCGCGCACGCCAATCTCTGGCCGCTTCCCCAAGGCGCCAACTGGGAATTCCAGATTCCGGTCCGCTCGAGCACGGTCTTGAGCAGCGCCACGCTC
>JANOZI010001050.1:0-1598 GCA_031429375.1 Acidobacteriota bacterium
CGCTGGGCAACACGGACCATTTCCGTCAACCATTGCGGTTCCACGAGCACGTCGTCTGCGAGCAAGGCCACGAAATCGGCGTCGCTGCGTCCGACCGCGGCATTGCACGCGGCCGCTCGTCCTACAGAGCCGATATTGACGACCTCAATGCGAAACCGATCATCTGGATAGTCCTGCGCCTGCAGGCTCGCGCGACACGCGTCCAGGTTGTGTCTTCCGCCGTCGTTCAGCAAGACGAGGGAGACTTTCGGAAGGCCGGAGCTCATAACACCGGTGGAGTTGCGGCGCCGCGGCGGCCGTCGGCCCTCGTCAGCCGGTTGATCCAGCCGAGCACCCACCTCACCGGCCGGCGCACCTTAATGGAGTCGATCCATGTTGGCGACACACCGAGGGCTAAGGCTTTCCGCTTCAACCATCTGTTCACGCGGTAGCCATGGGTGCCGTCGCCGTGCCAGGTCTGCTGCACGGCCGTCGAGGGCCGATCTGGCGCCAGGCGCGGGTCAGCGCAAAAACGCGCGAGCGGCGCGACGACGCGGCGCCAGCGGAATTCCTCAGCCACCTCGAGCAGACGGCTGCGACAGCGTGCGCGCTCGGCTCGATCGTCGATCAGTCGCTCAATGGCCGAGGCGAGCGCCTCGACATCACCGGGAGGTACGACGGCGCCGAGACCCCGCTCCGCCACCAAAGCGGCGAACACATCGCCCTCGGTGCAGACGATCGGCAGCCCACTCCATAGGTAATCCAGCATGCGCGTCCGGAACGAGAGGCGCGTCTCGAGGTGCTCGCGATGCGTGCTCAGCCCGAGGTCGGCTTCGCGCAGATAGCGCCACCGATCGGTGTAGGGCACCCAGTCGTTGAAGATGACGTGCGTGTCGAGCACACCAAGTTCGCGCGCGAGCGCCATGGACTCGGCGACAGCGCGCATCGGCGCCACGACCGGGTTCGGGTGCTTGGTGCCCATGAAGAACAGCTTGACGTCGGGCCGGCGGCCGGCGATGAACGCCACGGCCCGCACCAGCGTCTGCGGATCCTGCCAGTCCAGGATCGATCCGCCCCAGAGCAGGACGTGATCGCTCGCGCGAATGCCCGAACGCACACCCTTCAGCACCGGTTCGCTCTGCTGCGGCTCCAACAACGGCTCGTTGACGCCAAAGGGCACGATGTCGATGAGCGAGCGTAATGTGGGGTCCGCGGCGTAGGTCCGCGGATTGATCCGGCCGGCGGTGTGCAGAGCGCCAATCCAGAAATCGCGCTGCCGCTCGCTGGCGCACAGGAAAAAATCGCCGCGCGCCAGCTGTGTGTTCTGGACCGCGAGCACGCCGGCCGCATCGGCATTCATCGCCGCAACGCCGGCCGCGTCCGTCTGCACGGCGCCGGCCGCGGCAAGGGCGTTGGCGGCACCAGGACGGCTGGTGATCATTTCGAGATGCTCGATCGTGAACGGACAATACAGATCGACGACGATGGGGACCTGCATCTGCGCGAGGAATGGGAACTGAGACAGCGTAAACCCCTGAACGATCACCACGTTCACGCCCGCGGCCAGATCCTTCAGCGACTGCGGCCCGTCGAATGAATAAGCGCTAATCGCGCAGCGA
>JANOZI010001051.1:0-6466 GCA_031429375.1 Acidobacteriota bacterium
CGCGGCCGCCGGCCTCTACGGCGTGCTCAGCACGATTGCCGCCCAGTCAAGAGTTCTTTTCGAAATGCATTTCGAAAAAAATTCTCTGCGTCTTTGTGTCTCTCCGGCGGTTTGCCTTAGCGGCCACAGATCTCTACTACCAGACATTCGAGCAGGTATTGCGGGACGCCGGCTGATGATTTCATCGCCTGGTCGGTGCGGAACACCAGTTCGAGTCCATTTTTGACCCGCGCCTCCGGCCGCAGTTGAATCGCCGCGGCGCGGATTTGTCCGAGGATCATCGGCGGCTGAATGCCGGCGTCGAGCAACGCCGTAATCTCCTTGAGCGCCTTCGCGGCCTGGCCATTGCGAATCGCGTCCATCAAGGCGAAGTGATTTCCCAGCTCGTTCTGCGGTACGACCAGGTCGCGCACGTGGTTCGGGGTGATCGTGGACTCGCCCGATGCATACAGCACCAGCTTTTCGACCTCGGGCCGGATTCGC
Source organism: Acidobacteriota bacterium (assembly GCA_031429375.1). GTDB lineage: Bacteria > Acidobacteriota > Vicinamibacteria > Vicinamibacterales > UBA2999 > 12-FULL-67-14b. Next base: position 484 of record JANOZI010001051.1, read on the forward strand.
CCAAGGCTGACCCCCGTCGTCTCGATCAGCAGCGCCAGCGCCTTGGAGTCGATCGCCAGCTCGTCTTTCTCGAGACGCTTCCGAATCCAGATGGCTGCCTCGTGCGCATCGGCGAGCGAGCCGCAATCGACGCAGTCGGCGCGCTTCCTGAGCAGCTTGACCAGCCGGCGGCCGCCGTCGAGCCCGCCGGCGACGAACACCAGGGTGGTCATCGGCTCCGGCTTTTCGAAGTACGCCTCCAGCTCCTCGACCGGCGTGATGCTCCGCTTCCTTTTCGTGGCGAGCCCGAGGTCGGGCTGCGCATCGTCATCATCCTTGCCACGCTTGGGAGACAGCAGCCGTTCCGCTTCGAGGACAATGACGACGCGGCGGGGCGACATCATCGGCAGCGTCCGCGCGGTCGAGAGGATGTCGCCGATCAGGGCGTCGCGGCCGGCCGCGCTGCCGGACTCGTTGGCGTACAGGCTTTCGACGTTGAACGCCTGGAGCCCCTCGTCGACCAGCGCAGCAAACTCGAGCGACAAGTCGTGGCGCGATTGCAGGTCGTCGCCCTCGAGCAGGTACAACGGGCCGGTGTTGCCCGATTGGATCTGTTTCCGGATTTCCGCGACCGTTGACATTTCAGGCCCTGCCCTCAGCGAGCGGTTGGCGAACGTGTTCGACGAGCGCGAGTCGACGGGTCAGAAGGCCTCGAGAATCGCGCTGACGACGGCGCGTGCAAAATCCGTCGCCAGGCGGTCGTAGGCGGCGCGCTCGTTGCCGATGAACGCCGAGACATCGGTGGTGCGGTTGCCAGGCGTCGCCAGCTCGAACTCATCGGAGAACGACAGCGCCGGGTTCTCCCAGAGCGTCTTCTGCGCCTTGACGTCTTCGAACGCGACCTTCACCGTCACGGTAAAGCGATAGCGCGAGGCCAGTTGCGCATCGGTCAGCTGCACCGGCTGAAGCGAGATACCCTCGATCACCCCGCGCACGATTCCGTCGACGCCCGTCTCGGAGGGCACCACCGTATACGCGCCGCGGCTCTGGAACTCCTCGCGGACTTTTTGCGTGAAGACCTGTTCGATCAGCTGATACGGCGTGGTGTTGCCGAACATCGGGATGCCGAGCGTCTTGATGTATTCGGGCAGGAACGACCCGCGCCCGGCCAGGGCATACCCGCAGGCGCCGGCGCCCAGACCCGCCGCCAGGGCGGGCATCGCGCGCAACAGTTCTCGTCTGGTCATGTGCATATCACGCCGCCACGATCGACACGAGCCGGTCTTTCACGATCACCACCTTCTTGATGGTCTTGCCGCGGATGTGCGCCTGCACGTTGGTGTCGGCCAGCGCCAGCTTCTCGAGGTCACCGTCGGCCGTGCCGGGCGCCACGGTCACATGACCGCGCAGCTTTCCGTTCACCTGCACCGGGATCTCAATCGCTTCGGCCCTCGCGACCTCGGCATCGAAGGCCGGCCATGCCGCCACCGCCAGGCCCTCGTCGTGGCCGTACATTTGCCAGAGCTCCTCCATCGTGTGGGGCGCGAAGGGCGACAACATCACGATCAGCGATTCGATGGTCTCGCGCGCGACGCGCGCCGCCTGCGGCGACCGCTCGCCCTTGTCGGTAAACGCATACAGCTCGTTCACTAGCTCCATCATCGCCGATACGGCGGTATTCATCTGCTGGCGAACATCGATGTCCAGCGTCACGCGGCGAATGGTGTCGTGGGTCTTGCGGCGAAGCGCACGTTCGGCGGCGGTCAGGCGGTCGCGGCCGATGGGCTCGGACCCGGCCGCCACCGCGTCTTCGCGCCATTGATCGGCAGCGCGCCACACCCGCGCCAGGAAGCGGAAGCTGCCTTCGAGTCCCGAGTCGTTCCACTCGACTTCTTTTTCCGGAGGCGCCACGAACATCACGTATAGGCGCAGCGCGTCGGACCCGAACTTCTCGATCATCGTGTCGGGATCGACGACGTTGCCCTTCGACTTCGACATCACCGCGCCGTCTTTCAGCACCATGCCCTGCGTCAGCAGCTGGATGAAGGGCTCGGTGTGTTCGACCATGCCGAGGTCGTGAAACACGCGGGCGAAGAAGCGCGAGTAAATCAGGTGCAGGATCGCGTGCTCGACGCCGCCGCTGTAGAAGTCAACCGGGCACCAGTACGCAACTTTCTTCGGATCGAACGGCAGGCGATCGTTGTGCGCATCGGCAAAGCGGTAGAAGTACCACGACGAGTCGACGAACGTGTCCATCGTGTCGGTCTCGCGGCGGGCCGGTCCGCCGCACTTCGGGCACGTGACGTTCACGAACTCGGGCACGCTCGCCAGCGGTGAATCGCCCTTACCGGTAAACTCGGTGACCTCCGGCAGCAGCACCGGCAACTGTTCGTCCGGCACCGCCACCACGCCGTCAACCGGGCAGTGGATCATTGGAATCGGCGTGCCCCAGTAGCGCTGCCGCGAGATGCCCCAGTCTTTCAAACGGAACTGCACCGTGCCCTGGCCGATGCCGCGCTCTTCCGCTTCGGCGGTAATGGCCTTTCTCGCCGCTTCGGAATCCAGGCCGTCGTGCGGGCCCGAGTTGATCAGGATGCCGTCGTCCGCCGTAGCCGCTGTCATCTGGTTGGGAGCGGGTGGCGACAAACCTTGAGGTTTGTCGTCGGTGGCCGCCGGGCGAACCACGGGCACGATCGGCAATTGGTACTTCTGTGCGAACTCGAAATCCCGCTCGTCGTGCGCCGGAACCGCCATCACGGCGCCCGTGCCGTACTCGCCCAGCACGTAGTTGGCGACCCAAATCGGGACGGGCTTGCGAGTAAACGGATTGATCGCGAACCGGCCGGTGAAAAAGCCCTCTTTGGCCACTTCGCCGGTCATGCGGCCGGCGCGATCCTGGCCGCGAAAGCGCTGCGCCTTCGCGATAAACGCCTTCTCGTCGTCCGACTCCTTCGCGAAGGTCGTCACCAGCGCGTGCTCGGGCGCGAGCATCACGAACGTCGCGCCGTAAATCGTGTCGATGCGCGTCGTGAACACCTCGATCGAATTGTCGATGCCGCCCTGAATCGGGAACTTGACGCGGGCGCCTTCCGACCGCCCGATCCAGTTCCGCTGCATGGTCAGGACTTTTTCTGGCCACTTGGTCAGGCCGTTCGCGGCCTCCAGCAGGTCTTCCGCGTACGCGGTGATGCGGAAGAACCACTGCTCGAGGTCCTTCTGCGTGACCATCGAGCCGCACCGCCAGCACGCGCCGTCGATCACCTGCTCGTTGGCCAGCACGGTGTTGCAGCTCGGGCACCAGTTCACGGTCGATCGCCGGCGATAGGCCAGGCCGCGCTCGAACAACCGCGTGAACAGCCACTGGTTCCACCGGTAGTAATCCGGCAGGCAGGTCGCCAGCTCGCGGCCCCACGCGTAGCTGATCCCGAGTCGCTGCAACTGCCCTTTCATGTGGGCGATGTTGTTGAGCGTCGAGGTCTCGGGGTGGATGCCGAGCTTGATCGCCGCGTTCTCGGCGGGCAGGCCAAAGGCGTCCCACCCGAACGGGTGCAGCACGTTGTAGCCCTGCAGCCGCTTCAGCCGCGCGACGACGTCGCCGATGATGTAGTTGCGGACGTGCCCGACATGCGCGTACCCCGACGGGTAGGCGAACATCTCGAGGCAGTAGTACTTCGGCTTCGAGTAGTCTTCGGTGACTTCAAACGCCTTGGTCTTGTCCCAGTGCGCTTGCCACTTTTTGTCGAGCTCTTGCGGATGATAATCGGCCACGGTGATCCATTCAGTTTATCATCCGCAAACCTCGATTACCTTTTCCAGGCATTCAGAGAGCGCCTTGAGGTCGTAGCCACCCTCGGTCACGACCACCACCTTGCCGTCGCAGACTTCATCGGCAAGGCGCACGAGCGCCTTCGTCAGCCGCCCGAAGCCCTCGGCCGTCATGCGAAGCTGGCCGAGCGGGTCCTGCTCGTGCGCGTCGAAACCGGCGGAGATCATCAACAGGTCCGGCTTGAACGCCCTCACCTGCGGGATCGCGACCTCGGCATACAATGTTTCGACCTCACCGTCTTTGGTCCCGGCCGCCAGCGGAATGTTGAGCGTGAAGCCCGCGCCGGCTCCCCTGCCCGTCTGGCTGGGAGCGCCGGTACCCGGATAAAACGGGAACTGGTGTGACGAGACGAACAGCACGGTCGGATCCTCGTAGAAGATCCACTGCGTGCCGTTGCCGTGATGCACGTCGTAATCGCAAATCGCGACCCGTGCGCAACCTTTCGCGCGCGCGTAGGCGGCGCCGACGGCGATGTTGTTGTAGAGGCAGAAGCCCATCGCCCGGTCTGCTTCCGCATGATGGCCAGGCGGGCGGACCATCACCAGCGCGCGTGACCGCGGCGCAGCGAGGGCCGCGTCAACACCCGTCAGTACCGCGCCCGCGGCCAGGCGCGCGATTTCATCCGAGTCGGGCGAGGTGAAGGTGTCTTCGTCGATCTTCGCCGCTCTGCCGCGCAACGCGACAATGCTCGCGATGTGCTCGGGCGCATGGACACGCGCCAGATCCTCGTCGGTGGCCAGCCGGGGCTCGAGCACCGTGCCGCCCTGCCCGGCAAACCGCGCCGCCACGGCCTCCATCGTTTCGGCACGCTCGGGCCGCTCCGGATGGCCGGCCGGTGTGACGTGATCGACGAAGCGGGGGGAACTGACAAGGACCAGCGGCATGCTTAAGGTTAATCCACCTCTCCGAACTCGACCCCTTGGCGGTTGCGGAGGGAGCGGGGCGAGGCGGCGACGTCTATGTTGCCCTATCGAACTGTGCCGGTCGGCCTATTTGGTGCGCGGTGTGGCGTTACCTGAGAGACGTGGACTTCGGGTAGCGGCATGCGTTTGACCCGCGGGGTGCCGGCACTAGACTGCGACGCTAGAGGTTGGCGGTGGAATAGGCAGTTCTGCCGACTATTCGTTTAGACGGACCGGTAACATAGCCGGCCACTATTAGGCGCGACGAGGCGTGTTGCGTACCGCACAAGCGGGGCCGAAACTTCGGGCGAGCCACAAGGAGGCAACAGTGTGTAGGAGAGCAGTCGTAACTATTTGCCTTGGTCTGTCGACCGGGGTTATGTTGGCGGCCCAAGGCCCCGAAGACGCCGCGTTGCGAGCGATCCGCCCCGAAGCGATTCGAGCCCATGTGACGTTTCTCGCCGATGATTTGCTCGAAGGGCGTGGCACTGGAACGAGGGGACATGACATCGCGGCTCGGTACGTCGCTGCCCAACTTGAGGCGATCGGAATCGAGCCGTCGGGTGTGAACGGTACGTTTTTCCAGCCCATTCGTTTCCGCAATGTCGTTGTCGTGCCAGAAGAAACGTCGTTGAAGCTGAGTCGCAACGGCGAGGTGGACGACCTCGCATGGGGCCGAGACTACTTCGCCGCCGGCGACTCCCGTGAAATGGTGTCGTCAGTGAGCGGGCGAGCGGTGTACGTGGGCTACGGCCTCACCGCGCCTGATTTCGGCATCGACGACTACGAGGGCACCGATGTCCAGGGGAAAGTCGTCGCGTTCATCGCCGGAGCCCCCGCGCGACTGCCGGCCGCAGAGCGGGCTCATTACGGCAGCGGGCGAACCAAGCTAGACACCGCCGCTGCCCACGGCGCAGTCGGAGCAATTCGGCTGTGGGACTCGGATGCAGAGAAAGTTGGCCCCTATTCTCGTGCGCTTCTCCAATCCACTCTGCCAGCGATGTCGTGGGTGGGGCAGGATGGCATGCCAAACGGTCGTGCGACGGACGTCCGGACTGTCGCCGTCTTGAGTGAGGCCGGGACGCAGAAACTGTTGCGCACTACCGGCCAGCCAGAGAAGACGATGGAATTACCGCTGTCGATCTCGGTTCGGACGACAGCCAGGCACTCCGAGGCAATCAGCCCCAACGTGGTCGGGGTGCTAAGAGGTTCTGATCCGCGGCTCCGCGACGAGTACGTGGTTTATTCGGCTCATCTGGATCACCTCGGCATTGGC
>JANOZI010001052.1:0-5669 GCA_031429375.1 Acidobacteriota bacterium
GTCGAAAAGGACCCGAAGAAGCAGCAGTCGCTGCTGCGCGAGGCGCAGGATCTGAGCGCCAAGGCCGAGTCGATGCGCAAGGCCCGCGCGGCAAGCTAAACAGGAGGGCACCCCCTGGTTAACGGCCCAAAAACGCTAGAAACGGGTCGGGACCGCCAAGCGCGGCCCGGCCCGTTTTTCTTTTACGCGGCCGTCTTTTCTTTTTACCTGCGCGTCATCCGCGAGGGATAATTTTGATCTGTACCTTAGGAGCGATGCATGAAACATTTGACTGGGTTTGTCTTCTCTCTCGTTGCCGTCTGCGCGCTGGCGATTCCGGCCTCCGCACAGGTCACCACCGGCTCACTTAACGGCGTCGTTCAAAACGAACAACAGCAGGGCGTTTCGGGCGCGAATGTGATCGCCATTCACCTGCCCTCGGGCACGGCCTACGAAACGACGACGCGGAGCGACGGCCGCTTCGTGATTCTCAACATGCGCGTAGGCGGACCGTACTCGGTGACGGTGGCGTACTCGGGCAGCGGAGGGGCGGCGTTCGCGCCGGACACCCAGGATAACGTCGAGGTCAATCTCGGCGTGGCGACCGACCTCAATTTCAGCGTCAAGCAGATCGCCGTCACGGAGACGGTCACGGTCACGGCGCAGTCCGACACGGTGTTCAGCTCCGGGCGCACCGGCGCGGCGACCTCGGTCAACCGCGAGACGCTCGCGTCGATGCCGACCGTGCGCGGCCTGATCAGCGACTTCACCCGCCTGACGCCGCAGACCTCGGGCTCCAACTCGTTCGGCGGCGCTGACAACCGCATGAACAACATGACGGTCAACGGCGCGGCGTTCAACAACTCGTTCGGCCTGGGCGGCCAGCCGGGCGAGCGCACCGGTGTTGCGCCGATTTCGCTCGAAGCCATCGAGCAGGTGCAGGTCAGCATCGCGCCCTACGACGTGCGCCAGGGCAACTTCGTGGGCGCCAGCGTCGACACCATCACCCGCAGCGGCACGAACTCGATTCGCGCGTCCGCGTATCACCGCTTCCGCAACGAAGATTTCGTCGGCACCGAGGCCGCGGGCCTGGTGTTCAATCCGGGCACCTTCAACACCAAGAACACCGGCGTGTGGGCCGGCGCGCCGATTATCAGGAACCGCCTGTTCCTGTTCGGCAACTACGAGAACGAGAAAGACGCGCGGCCGCTCAGCACCTTCCGCGCCAACAACGGTGGTGAGCCGGTTGGCGGCAACGTCACCCGCGTCCTCGCCTCGGATATGGCCAATCTCAGCGCGTTTTTGAAGAACAACTTCCAATACGACACCGGCTCGTTCGACCCGGACACCGACGACACCCCGCAAAAGCGCGGCATCCTGCGCAGCGACCTCAACCTGAACAACAGCAACAAGTTCAGCTTCAACTACGTCCAGTTGAACTCGAGTTCCGACAACATCCTGTCGGGCTCGACGTCGGCGGGCATCGGCCGCCGCGGCGTCAACACCGACTTCATGAACTACGCCGCCTCGAACTACTCGATTCTCGAGAACCGGAAGACCAGCACGGGCGAGTGGAACTCGGTCATCGGCAGCACGATGTCCAACACCATGCGCGTCAACTACTCGTCGAGCGACGAGAGCCGGCCGCAGAACTTCAAGTTGTTCCCGTTCGTCGACATCCTCCAGGGCGGCACCGCCTACATTTCATTCGGCGCCGAGCCGTTCACGCCGAACAACGAGCTGCGCTACCAGCAGCTTGAATTCAAGAACGACTTCACCAAGTTCAGCACCAAGCACGAGCTGACGTTTGGCGGGCGGGTGGAGCGCTATCACTCCGACAACGTCTTCTTTAACTGCTGCAAACAGGGCGCCTGGACCTACAACAGCCTCGATGATTTCTACGCCGACGCGCGTGATGCGCTGGCGAACCCGAACCGCACCGTGGCGGCGGTCACGCCGCGCCGTTACCAGGTGCGCTACATGAACATTCCCGGCCTCGATAAGCCGATCCAGCCGCTGACCGCACTCTACGGCGGCGCCTACGCCCAGGACGTATGGCGTCCGCGCAGCAACCTGAGCGTGACTGCCGGCGTGCGCTTCGACGTGCCGGTATTCGAAAACACGGCCTACAACAATGCCAACGCCAACGCGCTGACCTTCCGCGACGAGACGGGCGCGCCGGTTCAGTACGACAGCGGCAAAATGCCCGGCGCCAACGTGCTCTGGTCGCCGCGCCTTGGCTTCAACTACGACCTCAACAGCGATCAGAAGACGCAGATTCGCGGCGGCAGCGGCGTCTTCACCGGCCAGCCGCTCTACGTCTGGATCTCCAATCAGCTGGGCAACACCGGTGTGCTCCAGGGCAGCCTGGCGAATGACGCACCGAACACCACCCAGTTCCCATTCTCGACCAACGTCGACAGGTACAAGCCGACCAGCGTGACCGGCGCGCCGGCGGCCAGCTACGAGCTCAACGTCACCGACACGAACTTCAGGTTCCCGCAGGTCTGGCGCAGCAACCTCGCCGTCGATCGCCGGTTGCCGGGCGGCATCACCGGCACCGCGGAATTCATCTACAATCGCGACGTCAACGGCATCTACTACATCAACGCCAACCTCCCGGCGGCGCAGACCGCGTTTGCCGGCGCCGACACCCGGCCGCGCTGGACCAATAACCGCATCAACAACGTCACCGGCAACCAGGTGACCAGCGCCATCGTGATGAAGAACCAGGACATCGGCCGCGCCTGGAACATCGCGTTCTCGGCGTCGAAGCCGATGTGGCACGGCCTGTCGATCCGGACCGCCTACAGCTACGGCGAAGCCAAGAACACGATCGACCCGGGCTCGACGGCCTTCGCGTCGTGGTCGGGCAACGCCTCGCCCGGCGATCCCAACAACCCGGGCCTCGGCTTCTCGTCGAATTCACCGGGCCACCGCTACTTCGCGAGCATTGGCTACACCAAGCGCTACTTCGAAATGGGCGCGACCTCGGTTTCAGTGTTCTGGGAGTCGCGCACCATCGGCAACACCAGCTATATCTTCTCCGCCGACTCGAACGGCGACGGCGCCAACGGCGACCTGATCTACATCCCGAGGAACACCTCGGAGATGAACTTCCAGACATTCACCGCGAACAACATCACGTTCACCGCCGATCAACAGGCCGCGGCGTTCGAGAGCTACATCGCGCAGGACAAGTATCTCAGCGCGCATCGCGGCGAGTACGCGCAGCGTGGCGCAGTCTTCCTGCCGTTCGTGCACAAAGCCGACTTCAGCCTGACGCAGGATGTGTTCAAGAACATCAAGGGCAAGCGCAATGCCGGCCAGTTCCGCATCGACATCCAGAACTTCGGCAACCTGATCAACTCCGATTGGGGCGTCAGCACGCGCGTCATTCGCAACAACATCCTGACGACGCCGGCGGCCGACGCGGCCGGACGTCTCGGCTACCGCATGCAGGTGGTGAACAACGCGCTGGTGAGCCAGTCGTACGAGCGCACGAGCGGCATCGGCGACGTCTACCAGTTCATGCTCAGCTTCCGGTATTCGTTTAACTAGTGGTCCGCCTTCGCCCGCTGAATTCCGGCGGGCTTCGGCGGGACAAACTCAAGGGCGGGTCTTGACAGACCCGCCCTTTTCGTTTGGGCCTGTCTCGCCGTAGCTCTGTGCATTTCGAGCAAGGCGGACTATATTTCTTTCATGACCAGACGAGCTGTACTCACCGTGATTGTCGCGGTCGTGCTTGCCGCCTCCGGCGCGCGGGCGCAGAACGAGCTTGGCTCAATCGAGTTTCCGACCTCGGGCGCCGCCGCGGCGCAGCCGGCGTTCATCAAGGGCGTGCTCTTGCTGCACAGCTTCGAGTACGACGATGCGAAGGATGCGTTCGTTGAGGCGCAGAAGGCGGATCCGGGCTTCGCGATGGCGTACTGGGGCGAGGCCATGACCTACAACCACGCGGTGTGGCAACAGACCGCGCCCGACCTGGCCAGGGCCGCGCTCGCCCGGCTCGCGCCGACGCCCGAAGCGCGGCTGGCCAGGGCGCCCACCGCCAAGGAAAAAGATTGGATGGCGTCGCTCGACGCCTTGTACGGCCCCGGCGACAAGCTCGCGCGCGACCTCGCCTACGCCGAGGCGATGCGGCGGATGTACGAGAAGTATCCGGGCGACAACGAGGTGGCGGCGTTTTACGCGCTCGCGCTGCTCGGCACCAGCCACGGCGGGCGCGACTTTTCGATCTACATGAGGGCCGCCGCCATCGTCGAGCAGGTCTACTCGAAGAACCCGCAGCACCCGGGCGCGGCTCATTACCTGATTCACTCGTACGACGACCCGATCCACGCGCCGCTCGGCCTGCGGTATGCCGACGCCTATTCGAAAATCGCGCCGGCCGCCTCGCACGCGCTGCACATGCCGTCGCACATTTATTTCGCGCTCGGCATGTGGGACGAGGCGGCGGCGATCAACGAGCGATCGGTGAAGGCCGCCGATGCGCGGCGCGCCGAGCAGAAGCTCGACGTCGACGCGCGCGGGTTCCACGCGCTGCTGTGGCTGGTCTACGGCTATGCGCAGCAGGGCCGCTATGACGAGGCTCGCGTGGTGCTGCAGCAGATCGAAGCGGATGCCGCGAAGAGCGGCTCGGTCCGCACCCGCAGCCACCTCGCCCTGGCGCGGGCGGCGTTCTTGATCGAGACGCGCAAGTGGGGCGAGGCGAAGGCCGCGGTGAGCGCGGCAGGGCTCGGCAAGGACGCGGCGATCGCCGACCTGTTCGCGATCGGCTTCGCGTCGATCCGTCTCGGCAACCGTGCGGGGGCGGCCAACGCGCTGCAGCAGATGGCCGCATTGATGGAAGACGCGCCCGTCAACGGCGCGGCGGTGCAGCCGACGGCCGGCGCGAAGCCCGCCGGTTCGACGCCGGGCGTGTCAGTCGTCACACCGAAGCCGAGGCCCACCGCTCCGGCGCCGACGGCGGTGACGGCAACCGGCGCCCATGCCACCCATGTCGACCAGCCGGAAACCGGCCTGCCCGTGGCCGGCGCAGCGGGCGACAAGCGTGTCGGGCAGGTCATGGCGCAGCAACTGGAAGCGGGCCTGCTGTTCATCGAGGGCCGCCGCGGTGAGGCCCTGGTGCTGGCCCGCCAGGCGGCGGTGGTCGAAGACAGCCTGTCGTTCGAGTTCGGACCGCCGGTGCCCGTGAAGCCCGCCTACGAGCTGGTGGGAGAGATGCTGATGGACCTGCGGCAGCCGAAGGAGGCGATGCAGGCGTTCGAGCTGTCGCTCAAGAAGAACCCCAGGCGCGCGCTGTCGCTGCTCGGCCTCGGCCGCGCAGCGACGCTGGTCAAAGACACGGCAACGGCCCGCCGTGCCTTCGGCGAGCTTCAACAAGTCTGGAAGCGCGCGGACAAGACCCTGCCGGAGCTGAAAGAAATCGGCGCGGTTCGTCCGGCGAGCTCGTTTTAGCAGCGCCACGAACAGATTGATGTAACGCCATGTGAATTATGGCGACCGACACACCGTACAGGAGAAAGGCCGCCTGGACTTTCCCAGACGGCCCTCTCAGTCTCTGCCTGTAACGGCTAGTTCGATCCGGGAGCGCGGCCCACGCCCGCGGCGGCGCGGCGCATGCCTTCGGTGACGATGCCGACCTTCTCGACGCCCGCGCCCTTGGCGGCGTCGATCACGTCGACGAT
>JANOZI010001053.1:0-14479 GCA_031429375.1 Acidobacteriota bacterium
TCGCCAAGCGCGATCTGCGCGGGCTCGTCGAGCGGTTCGAAGAACGCCGGCACCGTCTTGTCGATCGGGCGGATGTACGTGCGATACAGGCCAACGAGATGATCGATGCGGTAGCCGTCGTAAATCGCGGCATGCCGGCGGGAGCGCGCGCGCATCCAGGCAAAGTCGTTGCCCGCCATCACTTCCCATCGCCACGGCGGCAGGCCCCAGTCCTGGCCGGTTTCGCTGAAGGCGTCGGGCGGCACGCCGATGGTGGCATCGAAGCGGAACTCGGCCTGTCGCGCCCACACGTCCGGGCTATCGATCGAAATCATGAACGGCAGGTCGCCGAAGATCCGCGTCGGCCACGCCAGCCGCTTGGCTTCGGACCACTGCTCCGCGGCGACCCACTGCAGGTACTTTCGATAGGTGATCTCGGAATGCAGCCCCATCCGCGCCTGCGACACGGCGGCCTCTTGCGCGCGGCCGAGCGGTTCTGGCCACACCTGCCAGGACAGGTCGTCGTGAAGCGCGTGCAACGAACGAAACACGGCGTACTCGTCGAGCCACCACGCTTCGCTTTCGACGAACGCGTCGAAGCGCAGGGCGCGCGGTGTGCCCCGCGCCACCTCGAGCCGCAGGAAGCGATCGAAGGCGCGCCGGAGCCAGCGCTGTTTCAGCTGGCGCACCTGCTCGTAGCGGATGCGAGGCGCCTCTCGCACGGCCGCCAGGACGGCGGCGTCGGCGGAATCGAGTGCCAGCTCGCCGCCAAGCCCCGAGAAGTCGGCGAGCTCCGGAAGCGAAATGTAGATCGGGTCGAGCGCCATCGCGGTCATCGCCGAGTACGGCGACCGCTCGCCTGGCGGCATTTCGTTGATCGGCAGGATCTGCAGCACCGACTGCCCCGCCTCCGCCACCCAGCGCGCGAACCTCGCCAGGTCGTTGAACTCGCCGATGCCCCAGCTGTGCCGCGACACCAGCGAGAACAGCGGCACGCTCACGCCGCTTTGCCGGCGGATCACGCGGCCGCTCCTGCAGCGGCGCGCGCCAGCAGCCGTGCGATCGCGGCGTCGAACCGCGCGGGGTCGACGAGCAGGCTCACCACGACGAACGCTTCTTTTGGGAAATCAAAAAAATATCCTGGATGCACGAGCACATCGTCTTGCTCGAGCAGCTCGAGCGCGAGCGCTTCTTCCGAGCGCACGGCGGGCACCTGCAGTACGGCCGACCAGCCGCCTTCGACCCGCAGCACGCCGGCCGATGCGTGCGCCGCCGCCTGCTTGCGCAGCGACGCCAGGTTGGCGGCGATGCGGGCCTGGATCTGCGACCGAATCGCCGCGCCGCGTTCGATCAGCGACGGCGCCGCGACCTGGACGGGCGTCGACACCGAAAGATACGTGTCGGCCACCATCTCGTAGGCCGCCATCACATCGTCCACCGTCGACACCGGTCCGCCGAAACCGATCCACCCGAGCTTGACTTGCGGCAGGCCCGCCGATTTCGAAAGCCCGCCGAGGCTCAACGCGAGCACGTCGCTGTCGGCAAGCACGTGCGTGGCGTGGGGCGCGGCATCGAGCGCATAGTCGGCAAACACCTCGTCGCCGATGATCGTCCAGCCGCGCTTCGCGCTGAGCTCAGACAGCACGGCCCAATCATCGCGATGCAGGAACGAGCCGGTCGGATTGTTCGGCGACACGATCAGGAGCACCTTCACACGAGGGCCGGCCACGCGCTGGATCGACTCCAGGTCGATGCGCCACGACCCGTGATACTCGAGGTCGTACGGCACGGCCTCAACGGATTCGAGCCGCGTCAGATGCTCGAACAAGGGATAACTGGGGCGCGGCACGAGCACGCTGTCGCCGGCGTCGCACAGCAGCTTGAAGAGCAAGCCGTACGCCTCGCTGGTGCTGGCCGTGAGCGCCACGCGATCGGCGGAGATCACGATGCCGCGGCGGCGGAAATCGGCGGCCACAGCGGTGCGGGCCGGCCAGAGGCCGAGCGGCTGCGGATCGTACTCGAGGCCCGCGGCACTCGACAGCGGCGCCAGTAAATCGGGCGGATACGACAAGCCGACCCGCGTCGGGTTCGATTCGGTCAGGTCGATGACGGACGCGCCCTGCCGGCGCTTGGCGGCCACGGCAACCGACAGCGCATTCGGCGTGAGGCTGGACGGCAGGCGGGACGACGCCATTCAGCGGCTGACGAGCTCGACGCGCTGAATCACGTCGCCTTCCAGGATGCCGTCGACGATGTCCATGCCGGCCACGACGGTGCCGAATACGGTGTAGGTGTGATCGAGCCGCGGCGAGTCGATCAGGTTGACGAAGATCTGTGCGTCGCCGGTGTCGCGCCCGCGCGTTGACACGCCGGCGGTGCCGCGGACGTGCAGGCCGACCTCGTCGCGCATGTAGAACGGCTCGCCGGCGTACTCGTTGGCGCCGGGGCTGCCGCCCTGGATCACGAAGTTGGGCACGACGCGGTGGAAGGTGAGGCCGTTGTAGTAGCCCTCGCCGGCGCGGCGGGCAATGCGCAGCGACGACAGCGGCGCAGCATCGACGTCGAGGCCGATGTCGAACGAGCCGCCGGCCGCCATGTGAAAGCGCAGCGACTTGCCGCGCAGCGCGTTGACGCCGGCCAGCGTGACGCCAGGCGCGGTCAAGGGTTGCGGAGACGCCGTCCGCGCCTTGCCGGTCCATTCCGTCAGGATTTCGGCGGCCCTGGCGGCGACCAGCGGATCGAAATCGCTCAGGTAGCCTTCGAGATTGCCGGCCTCGCCCGTGGCGCCGAGCGACTGGAGGCGGTTGAGGATCGCGAGGCGCGGATCGCGCGCGGTGTCTTTGCGGTGCTTCGTGATCCGCGCGAGGGCGCTCAGGAGCGGCGCCACGGTCCTCGCGGTGATGGTCTTGTCGTCGAGCGCCCGCGTCGCCGTCAAGACCAACTGGTAGTCCGATCGCGTCAACGCGTCAAGCGCCACGCCGACCGCCTCCGGCCGCTTCAAGTCGATCATGGCCGACAGCGCGGCCTCGCGAACATTGTCGTGGTCGTCGCGGCCGAGCGCAGTGAGCGCATCGATCGCAGCCAGTACGGCCGCGGCGCGGGCGGCGTACATCCGCACTTGCCACGTCGGGTGCTGAACGAAACGCGGCAGCGCCTTTCGCGCGTCATCCGGCGACAGCCGCGCCAGCGATACCAACGCATGCGCCGGCATGTGCCACATCCGCGGCTGCGTGCCGAGCGATTCGACCAGCGCCAACAGCTCTCGGACATGTGGCGACACACCTTCCACCTTCGCCCCACGGGCTACGGCGGACAAGTCAGGTTTGTCGTCCAGCGGGCAGCCGGCACCCAGCTGATCGATCGCCTGCAGGCGCACGTGCGGGTCGGCATCCTTCAGTGCGGCACGCACCGGCGCGCACGAGCTTTTTTGCAACAGCCGTCCCCAGCCGCGCAGGCCTTCGAGGCGGACCCGCGGATCCTTGTCGGACATCGCGCGTGTGAGCAGCGCGTCGCGGTCAGCGATCTGGGCGTCGGTGGCCGCCGCTGCCGCCGCAAAGCGGCGCACTTCGCCGTCGGCGTCGAGCAGCCCGCGCTCGATCACCGATGCCGTGGCCTGATTGCCGGTGACGAGCGCGGCCATCGCCAGCCGGCGCGTCATCGCCGAGCGCGGATCCGCCGCCGCGCGTTGCGCCGTGGCCGCCCAGCGCAGCAGATCCCACGTGCGCGCGCCAAGCGGCGGCAGCTTGCGGGCGCGCACCGTGCGGGCCAGCGATTCAAGGCCGCGCGTGGCACCGACAATCGCGGCCGCGTCGGTTTCGTTCAGCGAATCCGGCGACGGTAGCCCTGGGATGAGCACGGCTTCGGTGGCGGCCACCAGTGCGGGGGTTTCATATGGCAGCCGGCCGAGCGCGGCGGCGATCTCGCCCCACGATTCCCAGGTATTGAGGTTCGCGTCAACGGCGGCGCGATCGACCAGCAGTTTCTGCACCAGCGCCACGGACTCGGGCGTGCGCGCCAGTTGCGCAAGCGCGTTGGCGGCCTCGGCACGAATGCCGACACCGTCGTTCAGCGACGGTGCGACGAGTGCGATGAGCTCCGGCCGCTCGAGCCTGCCGATCGCCCTGATCGCCGTCCGCCGCGGCCCGCTCTTGATGCCCTCGACGAGCGGCGCCAGCCCAGCCTCAGTGGTGGGCCGCGCATCTTCCGCCTGCAGCATCCGCTCCTGTAGCGACTGCGCGGACGCAGTCGTGGCGAAACAGAGGAGCACGATCAGTAGTTTCTGCATCGTTTTCGGCACTATCGGAATCAGGCCCAGGGGTACGCAGAGTATTCCAACATCTGCGTCGTCAGGTCGCACGGATATGAAATCTTCACGTCGGTGATCTTGCCGAACATGCCGCGCACCGGCTCCAACCGCGGCATCACGAACCCGGTGTAAGACGGCAGCTTGAGGTGATCGACGCGCGCCACCACCTCGTCGCGCATTTCGGGATCGAAATGCACGCCGTAGGTCTCGAACAGCTCCTTCGCCGCCGCATAGTCGCCCTCGCTCTTGATGCGCTGCACTTCGGCCAGCAGCGTCGCCACGCCCGCCCGGAACGCGTCGCTGTCGAGCACCACGAAGTAGGTCTTGTCGTCGCGCCGCCGCACGTCGATCGCCCTGGTGTTGGCCAGCAGCCAATGGACGATCGCCTGGCGGTTGCGCATGTGATCCTCTTCGAGCTGCGCGCCGATCCGGACGCGGCGCAACTGGACCAGCGCGTTACGCGCGTAGGCCTCGTACTCGGTCTGGACGATGGCCTGCTGTTCGTCGGCGGGCACGAGTCCGAGCGCGGCCAGGTACGGCTCCGCAATGAAGTAGAGCGCCACCAGGTCCGCGCGCGTTTCCTCGAGCGCGGAGTACTGCTCTTTCAACAGATCCTGCGGCGTGACCTCGATGCGATCGGACATGCGGCCCGAGCCGTGACCGAGCACCTCGTGAATCTCGGTGGTCAGCTCGCTGGCAAACGCGCCCCACTGCCTGGCCCGCTCGACCTCCGCCGAATCCCACGCAAACTCCTGGCGATAGGTGTCGGGCAGCGCTTTCTCATACGCGTCAAGCGCATTCGACAGCGACACCGACTTGCTGCCGTAGTTTTCACGAATGCGCTGATCGTTCGGCAGGTTTACGCCAATCGGCGTGATCGGTCCCGACTCGCCGGCCTCGACGACGACCTCGATCGCCATCGCCGAGACGCCCTGGACCTTGGGCTTGCGATACTCGGGCCGGACCGGCAGGTTGTCTTCGAACCACTGCGCGTGGGTGGCGAGCGCCTGGATCTTGGCGGTCTTCTCGTGGTTGACGTAGTAGACCAGCCCCTCCCACGCGCCCTTCATGCCGCGGGCATCCATGTAGACCTCGATGAAGCCGTTCATGGTGTCGACGGTGGTGTCGCGGTTCTGCACCCACGCGATGTCGAACGCCTCGCGCTCCTTGTCTTCGCCGGTCTCGTAGAATTTCACCAGCGCCGCCAGCGCGCGGGCGAACGGCTTGGGCGCAAACTTCTGCGCATCCTTCAGGTGACCGATGATGCGCCGGATCTGGGTGTCGTACAACCCGCCGACCCGGTAGACCTCTTCGACCAGCCGGCCATCGCGCTTGGCGAGCCGCGAGTTGAGCTGGTACTTCTCGGTGAAGCCCTCGAGGTCGGCCATCGTGACGCCGTCGTACAAGTTGTTGGCGCTGGCGCTGAGGATGTCGCTGTCGTCACCCGGCGTCTTATGGGTCACCATCGGCTCGAAGTCGGGGTCGAAGAACATGCGCGCGAACTTCTCGACGCGCTTCGCGATGGTCTCGCCCGGATCGAGCTTCAGATCCGCGCCGTTGCGGACCGCGATCTCTGCCGCTTCGATGACGCGCCGGCGATCGAGGTTGAGCAGGAACTTGAGCGCGGTGAGGTTGTTGTAGGGGCCGGTGTTGATCCAGAACAGCTTCGTGTAGCGGGTCAGCTCCGCGAGCGTGGCCTCGGGAATGCCGACGGCATGCGTGATGATCTGCTCGAGCAGGTGGCGGATCGCCAGGTTGTGGCGGTGGCGCTGGTCGTAGTAAATGTCGCGCCCGGCGATCGCCGCCTGGTAGAGGTGCCAGACCAGCGTCTTCTCCTTGAGCGACAGCTTGTCGAAGCCATCGGCATACAACTGCACCACGGCCGCATCGTCGATCTGTTCGAGCAGGTACGGCCGTGTCGTCGTGTTGGTGATCACAACGGGACGTCTACCTTCTGGCCTTGCGCCGGGATCTCCACCGGCCAGCCAAGCTCTGTCGTGATGCGCAACTGCAGCGCCTGCTGCGGCACCGGTTCGCCGTGCACCAGGTAAGTGATCCCCGGGGCGCGCGGGAAGGTCCGCAGCCACCTCACGATTTCACCGGCGTCGGCGTGCGATGACATGCCGTTGATCTTCTCAATCTTCGCCTTCACGGGCACGAACTGCCCGAACATCTTGACGTGATGCGCGCCTTCGATCAATTGCCGGCCGCGAGTGCCCTGGCCCTGAAAGCCCACGAACAGCACGGTGTTGCGCGGATCGGGCAGCCCGGCGAACAAGTGGTGCACGACGCGGCCGCCGGTGGCCATGCCGCTCGAGGCGATGATGATGCAGGGCGCGTCGTTCTGGACCAGCGCCATCGAGTCCTGCGCCGAGTCGACGGCGGTGAAGCGCTGCAGGTGGCGGCCGATGAACTCGATGCCCGGGTCGAGCTCGTTGGTGCGCGCCTGGTAGTACTCGATGCCTTTGATCGCCATCGGACTGTCGACGTAGATCGGCATCGGCGGCAGGCGCTTGGCATCCTCGAGCTTGAACAGCCAATACAGCAGCTCTTCGACCCGGCCGATGGCAAACGCCGGAATGATGACCTTGCCGCGCCGCGCGAATGTGCCGGCAATGATCTGCGCCAGCAGCGCGCCATCGTCTTCGTTGGGGTGAAGGCGATCGCCGTAGGTCGATTCGACCAGCAGCACGTCGCACTCGACGCCGGGCGACGGGTCCGGCAGGATGGGACGGCTGTAGCGCCCGAGGTCACCGCCGAAGAGGATGCGCCCACCGCTGCCACTCGCACGCCGCACGAGCACGTACGACGAGCCAAGCAGATGGCCGGCGTTGATGAACTCGACCTCGATGCCTGAACCGACGTCGATCTTCTTCGAGAACGGGTGCACCTTCAGCCGCGACAAGGCTTCTGCGGCATCCTCTTTGGTGTAGAGCGGCAGCGCGGGCGAGTGCTTCGAAAAGCCGCGCTTGTTGGCGAACTTCGCGTCTTCTTCCTGCAGGTGCGCGGCGTCGGGCAGCACCAGCTTGCACAAGTCGGCCGTGCCGCCGGTGCAGTGGATGGGACCGCTGAAGCCGCTGCCAACCAACCGTGGCAACCAGCCTGAGTGGTCGATGTGCGCATGCGTCAGGACCACGGCATCGATCGATTTGGGATCGACCGGCAGCGGCGCCCAATTGCGCTCGCGCAGTTCCTTCAGGCCCTGGAACAAACCGCAATCGAACAGCACGCGGTGTCCGTCGATGTCGAGGAGGTGCTTGGAGCCGGTGACCGTTCGGGCCGCACCGAGAAACGTCAGCGAAGGCATGCAACTATCATAGGGAACAATGCATCACACGGAACCACAGAAAAACTGAAACAGGAGAACTTTTCTGAATTCGAAGACTTATGAATTCGGTGTTTCTGCGTTTCTGTGTTTCTGTGCAATGAATTGTCCCGTCGCCGCTGCACAGAGCTTGCGGCCGGAGGTCCAGGCGCACCGGCTGGCTGAGGGCGAATCGATTGTCCTCGACGGCGTGCCGGACGAGGCGGCGTGGCAGAGGGCCGCGCCGGCCACCGACTTCCGCCAGCGCGATCCCGATAACGGCGCGCCCGCCACGGAGAAAACGGAGGTCCGGATCATCTTCGACAAGGACCGAATCGTGCTCGGCGTCACCTGTTTTGATTCCGAGCCGGGCAAGCTGCTCGGCAACCAGATGCAGCGCGACCAGCCGTTCTCGGGCGACGATCGTTTTCTGTGGGCGATCGATCCGTTTCTTGACGGGCGATCTGGATACTTCTTCGAGATCAACCCGTCGGGCGCCATGGGCGATGGGTTGATCACCGGGCCGACCGGCGGTGGCGGCGGTGGCGGGGGCGGTCGCGGCAACTTCGGCGGGCAGGTGAACAAATCGTGGGACGGCATCTGGATCGCGCGCGTACGGCGGACCGGCGTCGGCTGGTCGGCCGAGATCGAAATTCCGTTCAAGACGGTGAACTTCGACCCCGACGCGCCGGCGTGGGGCGCGAATTTCCAGCGCACCGTCAGACGCAAGAATGAAGAGAGCCTGTGGACAGGCTGGTTGAGAAACGAAGGCCTGACGAGGATGTCCAACGCCGGCCGCGTCGGCGGCATCAGGGACATCTCCCAGGGCATCGGTCTCGACCTCAAGCCGTACCTGCTCGGCGCCGCGGGCAACGCCCCGGGCCGCGGCAAGGCGGGCACCGACGCCGATTACGACATCGGGCTCGACGCGTTCTACAACGTCACGCCGGCGCTCAAGGCCAACTTCACCGTCAACACCGACTTCGCCGAGACCGAAGTCGACGAGCGCCGTACCAACCTGACGCGCTTTCCCCTGTTCTTTCCGGAGAAGCGCGAGTTCTTCCTCGACGGCGCCAGTTTCTTCGCGTTCCCGCCGGGAGACACCAGCCCGTTCTTCAGCCGCCGCATCGGCCTCAACAGCGGCGAGCCGCAGCCGATCGTCTTCGGCGCCAAGCTGATCGGCCAGGCCGGCAAGCAGGACATCGGCTTTCTGCACGTCACCACCAGCCAGGAGAACCTCACGACCACCGCGGGTCCGATCGAGCTGAAGGGCGAGGACTTTACCGTCGCGCGCGTCAAGCGGCGCCTCGGCAGCCAGTCGAGTGTGGGCGTGCTCTACACGCGCCGGGCGCCGCGCGAGTCGATCGTCGATCCGCGGCAGACGATGGCGGCGGACCTGACGCTGGCGACGCCGAGCTTCATCGGCGATACCGTGCTCGACACCGGCGCGTGGTACGTCCACACGACGACCCCCGACTTTCTGACCGAAGCCGGCGACCGCCCTCCCGGCGGCGGCAGCGATGCCTACGGCTGGCACGCCAGCGTCGCGAAAGATCCGTGGAGCGGCGGCGTGTCGTTTCACGAATACCAGGCGGCCTACGACGCCGCGGTGGGCTTCACGCGGCGCCGTAATTACCGGCACTGGAACCCGGAGGCCAGCTGGCAGCCGCGGCTCGAAGACCACCCGATCATCCGTGGCTTCAAGTTCGAGGCGCAGATGGATCTCAATGTCAGTCTCGACAACCAGCTGGTCGATCGCAACATTGAGTTCACGCCGCTCGAGATCGAGTTGCACTCCGGCGACGGCGTTCAGGTCAACTATCGCACCCAGGCCGAACAGCTCGATGAGGATTTCGAAATCAGCGAAGGCGTGTTGCTGCCGCTGGGCAACCGCTACGACTGGGCGCGCTACCAGTTCGAGCTGAGGGCCGCGCAGCGCCGGAAGGTCTCGGGTGAGCTCCAGTACTCACTCGGCCGGTTCTGGGACGGCCACTTGCGCGAGCTGCAACTGGAGGTCAACGTCCGGCCTCGTCCCGGTGTGTTCGTTCAACTGGCCGCAGAGTACAACGACGTCGACCTTCCCGCCGGCTCGTTCACGACCCGTCTGTATCGCGTCGACGCGCGCACGCAGTTCAACCCGTGGGTGTCGCTGTCGAACAACGTGCAATACGACTCGGAGAGCGGAGAAGTCGGCTGGCAGGTGCGCTTCCGCTGGATTCAGAAACCCGGGAACGACCTGTTCTTCATCTGGACGCAGAACTGGCGGGAAGAAGATCGCACCGGCTTTCGTCCACTCGATCGCCGCGGCGCCGCGAAGCTCGTCCGGACGATCCGCTTCTGATCCGCCCAGCCACCATCTGCGCTAGCATCAAGCCATGACAAGCAAGGCGCTCCGGTGGATGGTCGTCGGTCTGCTCGCCCTGGCCAGTCCCGCGCTGGCCCAAGAGATGCCGGCCGACTATGCCGGCGTGCTCAAGGCGCTCGGCAAGCCGGGCGACTTCAAAGGCAATGTGCTGAAGGTCAACGTGCCCAGGGGGGATGTGAACGTCGCAATCGACGGGGTCAACGCGCCGACGCCGTTCGGCTTCGGCGGCTGGATCGCCATGACCAAGGGCGACGGGGGAATGGAGGTGATGATGGGCGACCTCGTCCTCACCGAACGCGAGGTCAATCCGGTGATGTCCGCGGTGCTGGACGCCGGCCTCGAGGTGACCGCGCTCCACAACCACTTCTTCTTCGAAACGCCGCGGATGTATTACATGCACGTGCACGGGATGGGCACCGCGGCCCAACTGGCCACGAAGATCAAGCCGGCGCTCGATCTCATCGGCAAGAACATGGGCAGCCTCGTCATGGGTCAAGGCGCTCCGCTGCCCGGGGGGCTGGCCACCGAGCGCATGGCCGCGATCATCGGCACGCCCGGCGAGCAAACCGGACCGTCTTACAAGATCACCATCGGCCGGCCCGACCTCGACGTCCGCGAGCACGGCGCCCGCATCGACGCCAGGATGGGCCTCAACACGTGGGCCGCGTTCATCGGGTCGAACACCGATGCGCTGGTGGCCGGCGACGTCGCGATGACCGCCGTGGAAGTGACGCCGGTCCTGAAGGCGTTGCGCGGCGCCGGACTGCAGATCGTCGCCATTCACCATCACATGCTGACGGGACAACCGGTCTACTTCCTGCATTATTTCGGGCGGGGCCCGGCCGAGCAGCTCGCAAAGGGCGTACGCGCCGCGCTCGATCAGCTTGCGAGGACCACGCCTAAGTGAGCCGGTCGTCTTTTGCCTTTGGCCTTGTGCATTTTGCCTTCAGGCCGCGGCTTTTTTCAGCCCGCTAAAGCGCGGACATCACCGCGGAGATGGCCTTGCCGACGATCTTCGCCAGGGCGACGAGCACGGGCCATAGATCACCGCGTTCCACCACGCTCGCCGCCGTCACCGGGTCGCTAATCAGCAGCCACAGCGACGCCGCCGCAACCGGCGCCAGCACGACAGCGCTGACGCTGACGATGCTGAAGAGACGTGCGAGCAGGCGGCTTTTGGGCAGCGGGCGGGGTCGATCGGTGCGCGGATTGCTGAACGGCATGACGGGTTACGGGCACATATAGCTATTACCGTACCAAGCGGGTTGGATCAGCTAACTATCAATTTATCAGCAAGTTGTGGCGCAACACCCGCAGCGGATCGCGCCGCGGGTGTCCGCTACTGGGATCCGTTCGCCCGAAGGCGACAAGGTATGCTTGGCCGCCATGAGGCTCCATACCGCCCGACGACTCGGTGTCGCCCTCCTTGCTCTCGCACTGACGGCCGCCGCGCTGCCGGCCAGCAAGCCCGAAGAAGTCGGGCTGTCGTCGGAGCGGCTGCAGCGGATCAACCAGCTCGTGCAGCAATACATCGACCAGCGCCAGATCACCGGCGCCATCACGATGGTGTCGCGCAAAGGCCGCGTCGCGCACTTCGAGGCGATCGGGAAAATGGATCTGGAAGCCAACGCGCCGATGCGCAAGGACGCGATCTTCCGCATCGCCTCGATGTCGAAGCCGATCACCGGCGTCGCGATCCTGATGCTGATGGAGGAAGGCAAGGTGCGCCTCGCCGATCCGGTGTCGCGCTTCATTCCAGAGTTCAAGAATTCCACGGTCGCGATCCTGAAGACCACGGGCGCGCCACCAGCGGCCAGGGCGCCGGGCCAGCCGGCGCCTGAGCCGGAGATCTACACGGTGCCCGCCGAGCGTGAGATCACGATTCGGGATCTCATGACACACACCTCGGGTCTCGCGAGCGGCGGCGCAGGTTCACGCGCGGGCGCGCGGATGTCGCCGCGCAGCACCGCGAGCAATCTTCAGGCGTACGTGCCGACGCTCGGCCAGGTGCCGCTCGACTTCCAGCCCGGCACGCGCTGGAGTTACAGCGCGCTCGCCGGCATCGAAACGCTCGGCCGCATCGTCGAGATCGCATCCGGCCTGACGTTCGATCAGTTCTTGACGCAGCGCATCTTCGCTCCGCTGGAGATGACCGATACCGCGTTCTTCCCCACCGACGATCGGACGGCCCGCATCGTCACGCTTTACGACCAGCGCGATGGGCAGTTGGTGCGAACGGAAACGCCGTCGTGGCTTGCGACCAGGACGCTCTTCTCCGGCGGTGGCGGATTGTGGTCGACGGCCGAGGACTACATGCGGTTCGGGCAGATGCTCGCCAACGGCGGCGTCTTGAACGGCAAGCGGTTGTTGAGCCCTCGCACGGTCGACCTCATGGCGTCGAACCACGTTGGCGATCTCTACACCGGCATCGGACAGCGCACAAAGGGCATGGGCTTCGGGCTGACCGTGGACGTGGTGTTGGACAACATCGCCGCCGGACGGCGCGTCTCGAGCGGCAGCTTTGGATGGGGCGGTGCGTTCGGGACCTATTTCTGGGTGGACCGAAAGGAATCGCTGGTGGGATTGCTGATGGTCCAGGAATCGGTCGGGCAGCTGCGAACCGATCTCGAGAACGCGGTGATGCAGGCAATCATCGAGTAATTCTGTATCCTGTTGCCATGTATGCCATGGTCATCGTCCGTTACCGTCGCCCGATCGAGGAAGTGCTGGTCCACCAGGAAGCCCATCGCGCGTTTCAACGAAAACTGAAAGAGGAAGGAACCCTCCTCGCGGCCGGACCGCACGATCCGCGATTTGGCGGGATGTTCCTCGTGCGCGTGCCGGATGAAAACCCGCAGAAGGCGCTCGATGCGATCCGCGACGCAGACCCGTATTACCAGGCCGCCGTGGCGCAGTACGAGCTGCTGGTGTGGAATGTAGTCATCGGAAAAGAAAGCCTGGATGGGATTCGGTAGGGATCAGGAATCAGGGATCAGCCGGTGCGCTGACCGCTGATCTCTGATCCCTATTTGTCTTTCCGCTGCCGCAGATACTCCCCGAGCATCCACGACCCCACCATCACGGCGATGACGAGGAGCAGGGCCACGAGCAGCGGACGCGATGCCACGGGCCACGACAAACCTAAAGGTTCGTCGCCACCTTTCGCGGGCGCACGAGCTCGCTGACGATCATTCCGACCACGAACACCACGACCGCGCCGATCAGGTTGTGCCAGAGGAACGCGATTTTCGTGTAGGCCGTGACGTACGCCACCACACCCATGCCGGTAAACAGCGCGACGAACGCGCCGGTGCCGTTGGCGCGCTTCCATCCGATTGCCAGCAGGAACACGCCGAGGATCGATCCGTAGAAGAACGATCCGAAGCGGTTGACCACTTCTATCAGCGAGCCGAGCTCGGCGGCCCAGATCGCGACGATCGACGCGAAGACGGCCCAGAACAGCGTCGCCATCTTCGAGACCCGCAGCAAGCGGGCCTGGTCGCCATCGTCGCGGATCCAGCGGCGGTAGAAATCGATCACCGTAGATGTCGACAAGGCTGAGAGCTCACCGGCGATGGTGGACATGGCCGCCGCAAAGATCGCGGCCATCAACAGACCCACGAGGCCGACCGGCAGCTGCGTGACGATGAACGTCGGAAACACGTAATTCACGTCGTCGTAGGTCGAATCGCCCGACACTTCCTTGACGAGGGCCACGGCTTCGTTGCGGACGGCCTTGACGCGCTGTTCCTCGGCCGCAAACGCTGCCGTGCTGGCGGTTCGAGCGCCCGCGTCGCCGGCTCGTTGCGCGGCAGCAAACTGCTCCGCCGCCGCCTTGCGGGCGGCGATCGCCTCGCCGAACTTCTGCTCGAGGCCGACGTACTCGGCAGACCGCGCGCTCTCGCGGACCCGCTGATCGTGCGCCGGGTTGAATAACATCGGCGGCGGCGTGAACAGATAGAACAGGAACATGAACACGCCGATGATCATCACCAGCGCCTGGAGCGGAATCTTCCAGTAGGCGCTCATGAACAACGAGGTGCGCGCTTCGTCGATCGATCTGGCCGTGAGATAACGCTGCACCTGGCTCTGATCGGTGCCGAAGTACGACAGGAACAGAAACAGCGCGCCGATGGTGCCGGTCCAAAACGTGTACCTGATCGTCGGGTCGGTGGAGAAGTTGAACACTTGCAGCCGGCCGGTCGTGCCGGCCAGTGTGAGGGCTTCGCCCACGCCGACATTGTCCGGCAACCCAATCACCAGCGCGATGGCCACGGCAACCAGACCAAACACGATCAGGTACATCTGCTTGACGTCGGTCCACGCCACGGCCTGCACGCCCCCGAACATCGTGTAGACGGCGGTCGGGATCGCCATCAGCAGGCAAACGGTCGTGATGTCGGCGCCGATCATCACCGACAGCACGACGGCCGGCGCCGAGACGACGGCGCCGCAGGCCATGCCGCGGGAGAACAGGAACAGCAGGGCGGTGAGCGACCGGGTTTTCGCGTCGAACCGCTTCTCG
>JANOZI010001054.1:0-6411 GCA_031429375.1 Acidobacteriota bacterium
CGGGCGAAGAGATCGTCGCGCAGGAGGAAGTCGCCACGCCCAAGGTGGTGGACCTTATGGAAGCACTACGCAGGAGCCTCGACCAGGTCAGCTCCGGCAAGAAGAAGCCGGCGAAGGCGGACGCGGAGGCGGTGTCGAAGAAGGTCACGAACATCAGGTCCGCTGCGAAGCACGCCGCCAAGAAACGCAAAGCGTCGTAAGTCGAATGAAAAGGGCCGCCTGAGGGCGGCCTTTTTTGTGCATCCGCTGCGGCTACATCAGGTAGCCCAGCAAGCCCAGTCCGCTAGAGACGGGATCGCTCAGCCAATCGGGCGGCACGAACCAGACCCAGATCAGAATGGCGACCACCCAGATGTCGTAGGGCAGCGTGGCGCGTTCGTCGCGCCAGAAGAAGAACCGGGCGAAGGTGCCGGACGGCATCGGCAGGTTGTTGAGCGCGAGATACGTGTAATAGATGCGATTGGCCACCGCGATGATCGACAGCGCCAGGATCACCCACAGCACGTTGGCCATGCGATTGGTGAAGGCGCCGATCATGAAGAGCACGATCCGCTCCGGCCGCTCCATGAAGCCGACCTTGCATTTCTCGATCAGGCACTCGGCGCGCGCTCGCGCGTAGCTGGTCATGATCGCGAAAATCAGCGTCAGCGTGGCGACCAGGACGTAGTCTTTGCGCCCGAGCTCGGCATACAGCCAGATCAGCCCGGTGAAGAGCGCCAGGTCGGAGAAGCGATCGAGCGTCGAATCCCAGAACGCGCCGAAGGCTGACTGCTTGCCGGTGATATGCGCGACCTTGCCGTCGATGAAGTCGAAGATGTTGGCAACAATCATGATCGCGCCGGCGAGCCAGAACTGATTGACGGCGAGCGCCCATGCGGCCACCACGTTGATCAGCACGCCGATCAAGGTCAGAACGTTGGGGTGGATGCCCAGCGCCACCGAGGCGTTGATGATGGCCCGCAGCGGCAACATGCAAACGGCGCCGATCGCGCCAGTAACCGTCATGAGGTGGGCCTAGCGTACCCGATGCGTCTATTCATCACAATGGACAAACCTAAAGAGGGACGGCCTGCAGCCACTGGTAAGATAGGGGGTGCGTACAGTGCGTACTGGTTCCAAGAGTGCGTACGGTGCACCGATGCCGGGTGCATAAAGTGCCTACTGCCCAGGCACTGCGTGCCCTTAGCACCCAGGCACTGCGTGCCCTTAGCACCCAGGCACTGCGTGCCCTTGGCACCCAAGCACAGTACGCACATTTGGAACTGTACGCACAGTACGCACTTTATTTAATGCCGATCGAAGATCTCCGAGAACAGATCGCCCGGTTGCCGGAGCAACCGGGCGTCTATCTCTACTACAACGCCCAAGGCGACACCATCTACGTCGGCAAGGCCCGCGCGCTGCGCGATCGCACGCGCTCGTACCTCGGCGCCTACGGCACCAGTCCGCGCATTGACGCGCTGCTCGACGAGGCCTCGCGGGTCGAAGTCATCGTCACCGACTCGGTAGTCGAGGCGCTCGCGCTCGAGAACAACCTCATCAAGCAGCGGTCGCCGAAGTTCAACATCCTGCTGCGCGACGACAAGAACTATCCTTACCTGCAGCTGACGACGACCGAGCCGTTTCCGCGCGTGCTGGTGGCGCGTTCGGTGGAGAAGGACGGCAACGTCTACGCCGGGCCGTTCCTGCCCGCGAAGTTCGCGCGCCGCACCATGGCGTTGACCCACAAGGTGTTCGGCCTCCGCTCCTGCAACGAAGTAATCACGGGACAGCGCGCGCGGCCGTGCCTCGAGTTCGACATCAAGCGCTGCCTGGCGCCCTGCGTCGCCACGATCTGCACCACGGAGCAATATGCGGTGGCGGTGGCCGACACGCAGCTGTTCCTCGAGGGCCGCAACCAGGAGCTGGCCGCGCAGCTGCAGGCGCGCATGACGGAAGCGGCGCAGCACGAGCGGTTTGAAGAGGCCGCGCACCTGCGCGACGCCATGCGCACGGTGCAGGCGTTGCGCGAGCGTCAGCAGAAGATGGCGTCGACCGAGCTCGGCGACCGCGACGTCTTCGGCGTCAAGCTCGGCGCCAAGGGCGCGATCGTGCAGGTGTTCCTGTTCCGCGGCGGGCGCGTGATCGAGCGCGTCGAGTTTGTCTGGGACGCGGAAGAAGGCGGCGAAACCGAGGCCGCGGTGCTCGAAGCGGCGGTGCAGCAGTTCTATGCCGACCAGACGCCGCCGCCCGAGGTCCACGTGCCCGTGCCGCTGGCCGAGCAGGACCTGCTCGAGGCCTGGCTGGCGCAGAAGTCGAATCGACGGGTGCGCATCATGGTGCCGCGGCGCGGCGCCAAGAAGGGGATGATCGAGCTGGCGGCCCGCAACGCGGCGTTGGCCTATCGCACGCGCTTCGACGCGAATTCGACCGCCAACTTCGAGGCGCTCGAGCACCTCCAGGCCGCGCTTCGCCTGCCGGGGCTGCCGCGGCGGATCGATTGCTTCGACATCTCCACCATCCAGGGCAGCGACACGGTCGCCTCGATGGTGGTGTGTGAAGACGGGCGGATGAAGCCGGGGGAATACCGGAAGTTCAGAGTTAAGAGTTCAGAGTTAAGAAACCCAGGCCATTTCCTTGATGACTTTGCGGCAATGGAGCAAGTCGTGCGCCGGCGCTATTCGCGCGTGCTGGAAAATGGCGGGCCGTTCCCCGACCTGATCGTGATCGACGGCGGCAAAGGGCAGTTGAACGCGGCGTACGCGGCGCTCGAGACCGTGGGCCTGTCGAACCTGGTGGCCATCGGGCTGGCCAAGAAGGAAGAGCTGGTCTTTACGCGCGACAGCATCGAGCCGATGGCGCTCGACCCGCATGGCCCGGCGCTGCGCCTGCTGCAGCGGATCCGCGACGAAGCGCACCGCTTCGCCATCACGTTCCACCGCCAGTCGCGCAACAAGCGAAGCCTGCGGTCCGAGCTGGATGATGTGGCCGGCATCGGGCTGCGGCGCCGGAAGACGCTGCTCACGGCATTCGGCAGCCTGGCGGGCGTGCGCCGCGCCACGCGCGAAGAGCTGGCCAGCGTCGTCGGCGCGAAGACAGCCGACGCCGTGATCGCGCATTTTTCGACCAACCCGTAGTCGACCCCGTAGCGCGGAACTTTAGTTCCGCTGTGGACAACCAATGCCGGTAGAGGCTCGATGGCGAACCCGCTCGATCTGACGCGTGACCAGCGCGAACAACTGGGCCGCGCTGCACTCGATTGGGTTCTCGAGTACTTCGATCACGGCTCGGCGCCACCCGTCTATCCCACCGTCAGCGCCGCCGAGCTCTCTACCTTGGTAGCCGAGGGGCTGCCGCAGGACGCGCAATCGTTGACGGCCGTCCTCGAACAGTTCGCGGCGCTCGCCGCGCTCGGACGCAACAACGGCCATCCCCGCATGTTCGGCTACGTGCAATCGTCCGGCAGCTTCGCCGGCGTCGCGGCCGACTTCCTGGCGTCTGCGCTCAATCAGAACGTCACGTCGTGGCGATCGGCGCCGTCGGCCACCGCTGTCGAGCACCAGGTGATCGACTGGATGAAGGCCATGTCGGGCTTCGCCCCGACCGGCGGCGGCATTCTGCTGAGCGGCGGATCGATGGCGAACTTCGCGGGCCTGGCGGTGGCGCTTCGCGCGAACACCGACATCGACATCAACCAACTCGGCGTCGGCGCGCTGCCGGGCAAGCCGCGAATCTACGGCTCCGCGATGACGCACATGTCGATTGCGAAGGCCGCGGCCATGCTCGGGATCGGCCGCGACGCCGTTCAGCTGATCCCGGTCGATCGCGACTTTCGCATCGACGTCGACGAGCTGCGGCGGCGCCTCGCCTCCGACCGCGCGTTCGGCTTCCGCCCGATCTGCGTGGTTGGCAACGCCGGCGACGTGAACACCGGCGCCATCGACCCGCTCGACACCATCGCCGATGTCTGCGTGGACCATGGGGTCTGGTTTCACGTCGATGGGTCGTATGGCGGTTTTGCCGCCCACGCGCCGCGGGCGGCGGACGCGCTGCAGGCAATCGGCCGCGCCGATTCGCTGTCGCTCGATCCGCACAAATGGCTGTTTGCGCCGCTCGACGCCGGCTGCCTGCTGGTGCGCGATCCGCGTCACCTGAAACGGGCGTTTGCCCACGGCGCCGCCTACGTCGATGTGATCGCCGACGGCGACATGTCGGAGTTCGCGTTCTGGGACCACGGCCCCGAGCTGTCGCGCCGGTTCCGCGCGCTGAAAATCTGGTTCATCCTGAAGTGCCATGGCGCCGGCGCGATCACCGCCGCGATCGACGACAACATCGCCGTGGCGCAGGCGCTGGCGGCGGCCGTCGATGCCAGCGCCGACTTCGAGCGCCTGGCGCCCGCACCGCTCAGCATCGTCTGTTTTCGGTACGCCCCGCCTCGGCTGCGCGGCCAGCGCGACGGCGAGGCCTACTTGTCGAACGCGATGATTGGCGACGACTTTGCGCTGCGCGCCTGCATCGTCAACTACCGCACAACCGCGGCTGATGCAAGCGTGCTGCTCGAAACTATTCGCCGCGTCGCCGCGCGCACGGGGGTGTGTTAACCTGTTCAGTTCAGAGTGCAGAGTTCAGAGTTAAGAACAACCTCGTAGTACGCCCTGACTCTGAACTCCGAACTCCGAACTCTTAACTCTGAACTCTGAACTTAACTCTGCACTCTGCACTCTTAACTCTGAACTCTGACTTCTGTGGATTTCTCCAACGTAGACCTCACCCAGGTTCTCATTCAGATGGTCGTGCTGATCGCCTCGCTATCAGTGCACGAAGCCGCGCATGCGTGGGCGGCGCACCGGCTGGGGGATCCGACGGCGCAGCGGCTGGGCCGGCTGTCGCTCAATCCGGCGGTGCATGTCGATCCGGTCGGCACGCTGGTGTTTCCGTTGATTGCCATGCTGACCAGGCTGCCGCTGATCGGCTGGGCGAAACCGGTGCCGGTCGACCCCCGCTTCCTCAAGCAC
This sequence comes from Acidobacteriota bacterium, assembly GCA_031429375.1. Taxonomy (GTDB): domain Bacteria; phylum Acidobacteriota; class Vicinamibacteria; order Vicinamibacterales; family UBA2999; genus 12-FULL-67-14b. The sequence continues at coordinate 4,995 of JANOZI010001054.1, forward strand.
CCCAAGCGTGACTTCGCCATCATCGCGGCCGCGGGGCCCGCGAGCAACATCGTGATGGCGGTGATTGGTGCGGTGGCGTTTGCGGCCATTCGTTACTCCGCGCCCGGTGATATCGGCGGGCGGGCGTTCGTGGCGCCGCTCTTCGAGCTGGTGCTGAACTTCATCCAGATCAATGTGCTGCTGGCGGTGTTCAACATGATCCCGGTGCCGCCGCTTGACGGCGGCAACGTCCTGCTGGGGGTTCTTCCGCACGCCGGCGCGCGCATGGTCGAGCAGCTCCGCCCGTACGGCTTCCTGATTTTGTATGCGTTGATGCTGACCGGCGTGCTGAGCACCTTGCTCGGTCCGGTCGCGAATTTCCTGTTCCGATTCTTATTGAGACTGCCGTGACCAAGCAGCGCGTGTTGTCGGGCATGCGTCCGACCGGGAAGCTCCACGTCGGCCATCTCGTCGGCGCGCTCCAGAACTGGGTGGCGCTGCAAGCGAAGTACGACTCGTTCCACTGCATTGTCGACTGGCATGCGCTGACGACGCATTACAACGACACGAGCGAGATCGTCGCCAACACGTTCGACAACGTCGCGGACTGGATCGGCGCCGGCCTCGACCCCGAGACGAGCACGTTCTTCATCCAGTCGCTCGTGCCCGAGCATGCCGAGCTCTACCTGCTGTTCCAGATGGTCACGCCGATTCCCTGGCTCGAGCGCGTGCCAACTTACAAAGAGCAGATTCAGCAGATGAGCGACCGCGACTTGTCGACCATCGGCTTCCTCGGCTATCCGCTGCTCCAGGCCGCGGACATCGCCATCTACGACGCCCACTGGGTGCCGGTGGGGGATGACCAGGTGCCACACCTCGAGCTGACGCGCGAGGTCGTGCGCCGGTTCAATAACTTCTATCCGGCGAACCTGGTCGAGCCTCAGGCGCTGCTCACCGCGACGCCGCGGTTACCCGGCATCGACAACCGGAAGATGAGCAAGAGCTACGACAACACGATCAACCTGTCGGATGATGCGAAGACCGTGCAGAACAAGGTGCGGCAGATGTACACGGATCCGAAACGCGTGCGGGCAGACATTCCCGGCACCGTGGAGGGCAATCCGGTCTTCATCTACCACGACACGTTCAATCCGAACGCGGCGGAGGTCGAAGACCTCAAGGCCCGCTACCGTGAGGGTAAAGTTGGCGACGTCGAGGTCAAGACCAAGCTCGCCGCCGCCATCAACACCTTGCTCGAGCCGATACGCGAGCGGCGCGAGCGGGCCCTGGCGCGTCCCGGCTACGTGCGGGAAGTGCTGATGGAAGGCTCGAGAAAGGCGCGTGGGGTCGCGCAACACACCATGGAACGGGTCCGTGACGCCGTGAAGCTGAAGTACTGATGGCCGACACTCCTGACACCCCGCCCGGCGACGCACCT
>JANOZI010001055.1:0-2534 GCA_031429375.1 Acidobacteriota bacterium
TCCGCGCCGTGGCGATCGTGGCGCGCGCGGCGTTCGACGAAGCGCGCGACGCGCCGCGGGCGTTCCGCGTCGAGCCGTCAGACGGCAGCGCGCTCGCGTTATTGGCCGGGGCCGAAGGGTCGGTCGCGGCGTTACAATCCGGTCCGGGCGACGCGAACGCCCAGGCGGTGGATCTCACCCGCGGAGGCAAAGGGTTGACGTTGATCTGGGCGTCGTTCGTTCTTCAGCAACATCGGGTGCAAACGTGGAATCATAAGGACCATCGGGCCTCCGTCGGATTCCGTTTTCCATTGGTACAAGTATGAGCAGCGCGACACTCGCCATTGTCGACGACGATCAGCCCTTCGCCGAGTACCTGCAGACCCTGTTGCGGTCGCGGGGCTATGAAACGCAGGCCTATGAAAGCGGCGACGCGCTGCTGAATGCCCTGCGTGAAGGCGCGCTGCCCGACGTGATCCTGCTCGACGTGCTGATGCCGGGGCTCGACGGCCTCGAAACGCTCCGGGCCATACGCCTCGCGCACCCCGCCGCCCAGGTCGTGATGCTGTCGGGCGGACAAACCCCCGCCACCATCGTCGAAGCCGTGCGGCTCGGCGCCACCGATTACGTGGTGAAGCCCGGCGACCCCGACGGCGTCGGCGAAGTGGCACTCGAGGCTGCGATTCGCAACGCGCTCGAGCGGCTGTCGCTCACGACCGAAGTCCAGCGCCTGCGCACGCAGGTCGGCGTCGACCCCGACGGCGCGCAACCGTGCTGGAGCTCCGGCAAGGCGATGCAGCCGGTGATGACGATGGTCGACCGGGTGGCCGACAACGACATCAGCGTGTTGCTGCGCGGGGAAAGCGGCGTCGGCAAGGAAGTGATCGCGCGGGAAATTCACCGCCGGTCACCGCGCCGCACCAACCCGTTCGTGAAGGTCAACTGCGCGGCCCTGCCGGCGGAGCTGCTCGAAAGCGAGCTGTTCGGCCACGAGCGCGGCGCGTTCACCGGCGCGGCGTCGACCCGCATCGGCAAGTTCGAGTTCGCACAAAACGGCACCATCATGCTCGACGAAATCGGCGAGATGCCGCTGGCGCTCCAAGTCAAGATCCTTCACGTGCTGCAGGATCGCGAATTCACCAAGCTGGGCAGCAACCGCCTTGTCGAAGTGGACGTGCGGGTCATTGCTGCGACCAACCGGGATCTCGAAGCCATGATGCGCGCGGGCACGTTCCGCGAGGATCTCTACTATCGCCTCCAGGTGATCGAGATCCACGTGCCGCCCCTGCGCGAGCGGCGCGAGGAGATCCCGCAGCTGATCGAGTTCTTCCTGCTGAAGTTCGCGTCGGTCTACCGGCGGCCGCCCGTGAGGCCGTCGCTGGTCTTGCAGGAAAACCTGCTGACCTACGAGTGGCCTGGAAACATTCGCGAGCTCGAGAACATGATGAAGCGGCTGGTGGTGTTGCAGGACGAGAACCTGATTCTCTCCGAGATCGGCCGGCTGCGCGCCGCGCGTGCCGCCGCCGAAGGCTACACGCACACGCCGCCGCCAATGCCGGTTGCCGTGGCGCGGCCGCCCATGCCCCAGCCCGCATCCGTCGTGCCATTCCCGGTTCCCGCGGTGCCGGATGGTGGCACCGTCGCCACGGCGGTCAACACCGACGGGATGAACTTGCAGGAACTGGCACGGCATGCAGCGATGGGCGCCGAGAAAGAAGCCATCCAGCACGCGCTCGAGCGGTTTCGCTGGAATCGCCGCAAGACCGCCGAATATCTGCAGGTCAGCTACAAGACCTTGCTCAACAAGATGAAGGAATGCGGCATCAGTGAGGCCCCTGGGGCGTAATCGCCGAGGAGATTTCCCGGAGCAGCCGCCCCGGGTCGAAGGGTTTTGACAGGTGGGCCCGAAAGCCCGCCGCCAGCGCGCGGGCGCGGTCCTCGGGCCGCGCATAGGCCGTCAACGCAATCGCCGGAATCCTTCACGCGAATGGCGGCACGGCTGCCGGTGCGGCCGGCCTCCACGTCGATCGTTCCGCCCTTCGCGGTGTACTTCACGGCGTTCGCCAGCAGGTTCCACACGATTTGCTGCAGCCGGTTGTCGTCGCCAATCACGGTGATTGGCTCGGATCGGCGGTCACGTTGATCGTGATCTGCTTGGCGGCAGCCGCAGGAGTGACGGTGTCGACGGCGGCGTCGACGACCGCGCCACCGTCAGGCTCAAGCGGCCCTGGATTCCGCACGGCGCCGGCGCTGCAGTTCTCTGCCCAGCTGAATTGCGCCAAGAAGAATCGCGACGAGCGCGAGAGCGAGCCAGAACGTTTCGACGCGGAACCACGGCATTAGCAGGAAGGACCCCTGCCAAGTGCTTCTGCACGACGCGTTCCGCTAAAACAAATTTGCTGCGGAGGTGGCGAAGGGACGGGGTTGTAGAAAAAGGAAAAGAAGGAGCGTACATGGCCGCAAGCCCTTGGAGCGATCATCCGGGTGGACACGGCGACCCCTCCAAGGGATTGGGTTAGCGGCGGGCGGCCGTCGAGGCCTGCGCGTTGCCGACC
>JANOZI010001056.1:0-14388 GCA_031429375.1 Acidobacteriota bacterium
CGCTGCGGTGTGTTGCGCCTCCACTAACCTTCGCGCAATCGTCGCTCGACGCTTACTCATTATCACTCGCGTCTCGCTTCGCGACCCGCTCGCCGCCGGTGCCTTAGGTGCCAAGGGTGCCAAGGGTGCCGGGGTGGGTGCCACGGGTGCCGGTGCCGGGACTGCTGGTGTCTTCGCTTTCAGGACATCTTGCTTCGTCACACGAGCGCCAGTCGCTTCGACCGACTCGAGTTGTACATCGTGAACCCTGGCCGCGTTTTTTGCAGTGGGTGTGGCCTTACGCTCCATCGCAGGAGCACTTGGCACCCTAGGCACCTGAGGCACCCTAGGCACCTCAGGCACTTCCCCCTTTGGCACCTCTGGCACAGTAGGCACCTTTGGCACCTGTTCTTCGAGAATGGCGAGGACCTCTCCGACCTTAACGTCGGCGCCCGCCAGGTGTTTGATGTCTTGGAGCACTCCGGCGCGATCGGCGCTGACTTCGAGATCGATCTTCTCGGTTTCGAGCTCGACCAGCGCATCGCCGGCCGCCACCGCATCGCCTGGCTTCTTCAGCCACTTGGCGATGCGCGCCTCGACCACCGACTCACCCAGTTCCGGCACCACTATGTTGGTAGACATCAATCCCTACACTTGCTTGGACAGAACGCGATCCAGTTCCTTCGTCTCGGCCTTCGCTTCGAACGCCTGTGCGACGATCGCACGCTGGTTCGCCGCGTGCCAGCTCGACGAACCCTCTGAGGGGCTGGAGTTGCGGATGCGGCCGATGTAGCGCAGCGGCCACCGCGCGTCGAGGATTCTTTCGAGCAGCGGGCGCACGAATTCCCACGCGCCCATGTTTTCCGGCTCCTCCTGCACCCAGCAGACCTCGCGCAGCTTCGTGTAGCCGTCGATGGCCTTCCGGATGGCGTCTTCCGGGAACGGGTAAAGCTGCTCGAGCCGCGCGACTGCCACGTGGGCGTTGTCTTTCCGCTGCTCGCTCGTCAGGAGATCGACGGCGACCTTGCCGCTGCACAGCACGAGCCGCCGCACCTTCGCCGGTTGAGGTGACGGATCATCGATCACCATCTGGAACCTGCCTTCGGCAAGTTCGGCGGGAGCCGATGCCGTCATCGGATGGCGCAACAGGCTCTTCGGCGTCATCACCACGAGCGGCAGCGGATCGGTCGTCAGCAACAACGCCTGGCGGCGCAGGACGTGAAAGTATTGCGCCGCCGTGGTGCAGTTGACGATGCGCATGTTGGTGTCGGCGGCGGCATTCAGGAAGCGCTCGAGCCGGGCGCTCGAGTGGTCGGGCCCCTGGCCCTCGTAACCGTGCGGCAGCAGCAGGACGAGCGACGGCGCCATGCCCCACTTGGCGCGCCCCGAGGTCAAGTACTCGTCGAGCACGATCTGCGCGCCGTTGATGAAGTCGCCGTATTGCGCTTCCCACATGACGAGCCGTCCCGGCTCCTGCAGGTTGTAGCCCAGCTCGAAACCGACGCAGGCGTACTCGGAGAGCGGGCTGTTGCGGATCTCGAATGCCGCCCGGGCCTGGCTCAACTGTTGAAGCGGCACGTACCGTTCGCCACTGACGGCGTCGTGGAGCACGGCATGCCGATGGCTGAAGGTGCCGCGCTCGACGTCTTCGCCGGTAAACCTGATGGCGACGCCATCGGCGAGCGCTGACGCCAGAGCGAGCTCTTCGGCTGCCGCCCAGTCGATGGTGCGCTCAGCCGCCGCCGCAAACATCGTCCTGCGTCGCTCGCGACCGCGTTCGAGCTTGCGATGCACCGCGAACCCCTCGGGCACCTTCAACAGGTCCGCGTTCAGCGCCTGCAGGGTGGCGAGGGGCACCGCGGTGATCGCCTTCTTTGCCGCGCCGCTTGGCGGCACCTGGGGTACCGGAGGCGCATAGTCTTCTTCCGGCTTCACCGAGGCATACGCCTGCTCGAGCGCGGCCATGCGCTCGCGGACCATGGCGTCGGCACGTTCCTGCGTCACCTGGCGGCCTTCGATCAAACTCTTCGCGTATGTTTCACGAACGGTGGGGTGGGCGGCGACGATCTGATAGACCTGCGGCTGGGTGAACGCGGGCTCGTCGCCTTCGTTGTGCCCATAACGCCGGTAACCGACCAGGTCGATCAGGTAATCGAGCTTGAAGCGCTGGCGATACGCGATGGCCAGGCGCGCCGCCTCGATGCAGGCCACGGCGTCGTCGGCATTGACGTGGGTGACAGGAATCTTGAAACCGCGCGCCAGCCCGCTCGCGTAACTCGTGCTGTACAGCTCGTCGGGGTCGGTTGTGAACCCGAGCTGGTTGTTCGCGATGATGTGGATGATGCCGCCGACGTCGTAGCCGTCCAGCCGCGACAGGTTGAGCGTTTCTGCCACGACACCCTGTCCCGGGAACGCCGCATCGCCGTGAATCAGGATGGCGAGGACCTTGCCCTTGTCGACGAGCGGCGGCCCTGGCCGATCGACGGACGTGGCGGTGGCTCTCGCCATGCCGTTCAACACGGGATCGACCGTCTCGAGGTGGCTCGGATTTGGCGGCATCGAGATCACGACCGACTTCGGCAACCCGTCGGGCCGCGCCTCGATGCGCGCGCCGGCGTGGTACTTGACGTCGCCCATCCAGCCGAGGTCGACCCGGAGCTGCTTCGAAAAGATCGGGTCCTTGAATTCAGCGAGAATCTGCGTGTACGGCTTTTGCAGAATGTGCGCGAGCACGTTCAACCGGCCGCGATGCGCCATGGCGATCATCACGTGCTGCACGCCGCCCTCGGCGGCGTCGTGGATGATCTCGTCGAGGATCGGCAGCATCATGTCGAGGCCTTCGATCGAGAAGCGCGTCTTGCCGGGGAACGTGCGCTGCAGGAACCGTTCGAAGGTTTCGACTTGCGTGATGCGATCGAGCAGCTCGACGCCGTCGATGGGATCGTGCGGCGGCCGGAACTGCCCCGACTCGACGGCCTCGCGCAGCCAGACGCGCTCGTCGGGCACGAAGACCTGGTTGTAATCGTGCCCCGTCGTCGAGCAGTAGATCGCCCTGAGCCGCGCGATGGCTTCCGCAGCGTTGGCGGTGCCGACCGCGGCCGGCCCCGACACGATCGACGCAGGCAGGTGCGCGAGCGCCGCGCTGCTGAGCCCGTGCGATTCCGCCGCCAGTGACGGATCGCCAATCGGATCATGAAAGCCAAGCGGATCGAGATACGCAGCCAGATGGCCGAAACGGCGGATGGATTCGGCGAGGGTGAACGCGGCAATCGCCGCCTTCGCGTCTGGCGACGCTTCCGCCTTCACGCCTTCCGGCGCTACGGCGGACCAGTCGCGATTTGATGCGGATTCTGCCGGGTCCGCGGGGGTCCAGGTAGCAAACGCCCGGCGGGTCGCCTCGTCAACCGACGAGGGATCGCGCTGGTAGCGCTCGAACAACTCGTAGACATACCCCGCGTTGGCCCCGGTAAACTGGTCCCACGGGTTCATAACCTTCTTACTTTATCCCGCCTGCGCCCTTTGGGCTACGGCGGGCCAGCAGTCAAGTCTCCTGGCGGGCACAAATGACACAGAAACCTACGTATGACGACGCGAACCTGATCCTGCGGCTTTACGAGATGCGCCGCGACGACCGCATGCGGCAGGCCCGCGCCTGGTTTACCGCCAAGTGCAAAGCGAAGAGCTACGACGAGCTCATCAAGCTCGCGCCCGGCGGCTCGGACGAGAATGCCTCCCTCAGGATGGTGACCTCGTACTGGGACCTGGTGGCGTCGTTCATGACCTCCGGCGTACTGAACAAGGAGCTGTTCTTCCAGAGCGGCCGCGAGCTGTTGCTGGTGTGGGAGCGGGTGCGCGACTACCTGCCGTCGATGCGGGAGGCCTACAAGGATCCGAATTACCTGAAACACCTCGAGACCGTCGGCGACGAGTTTGCGGCCTACTTCAAGAAGCAGGACAAAGATGCCTACGAGGCCTTCTTGAAACGCATCAAGTAGGTGATTCGACTACTCGCGATCGATATCGACGGCACGCTGCTCGACAGCCGCGGCCGGGTGCCGGCGGCGAACATCGAAGCGATCGACCAGGCGGTTGCGCGCGGCGTGAAGGTCGTGATCGCGACCGGGCGCAGTTTTCATTTCGCCCTGCAGGCGCTCGGCCAGCTGCCGGAGGCCATCACCCTGATCGTCCATAACGGCGCCATCGCGCGATCGCGCACCGGCGAGACGCTGCTGCGGCGTTTGCTGCCGCAAGCGACCGCCCTCGAGGTGCTCGGCGCCACAGTGCCGTGGCGCGGCGCCGCCACCGCGGTGTTCGACCGCCCGCTCGCCGGCCAGCTCGTTTACGACCTGATGGACTGGAGTCATCCGAACCGGCGCCGCTTCAAGGAGCGCAACCACGAGATCATCCAGGCGGTGGCACGGCTGGAAGACGCGATGGTCGAAGACCCGGTGCAGATTGCGTTCAACGGCGGCGTCGACGAAATGCGCGCGATTGCCGCCCACCTCGCGGCACACGCCGTCGCGCCGAGCCTCGAAGTGCTGCTCACGGAATACCCGAGCCGGGATTTTTCGATGGTTGACGTGTGCGCGGCGGGCATTACGAAGGGCACCGGCCTGGCGGCGGTGGCGGAGCGACTCGGCGTGGCGCAAGGCGAGGTCATGGCGGTCGGCGACAACCACAACGATCTCTGCATGCTGCGTTGGGCCGGCACCGGCGTGATCATGGGCAACGCGGAGCGGGAGCTTTTTCACGACGGCTTTCACGTCACCGGCACCAACGACGACGCCGGCCTCGCACAGGCGATCGAGCGGTTCATTGTGCACACTTCTGCATAGGCTCATACAGATTCCCCTGTATTAAACCGATAGCCCATGTGTCATGGGAGGACAGAACGGGTGCGGGCAGGGGGCCTACGCCGGAACCGGCGTAACGGCGAACCTCGCCTTCACGAAATTCCTGTTCGTGGTCGACCGTACGGAAGACGACGCGCACGGCGCCCGGCTGCGGACCGCCGGCGGCAACATCGCGCGCGGCTTCTTCAATGACTTCGACATCGACGATCGGGAGAACCAGTCCCACCAGTCCCAGCCCTTCGAAACCATCCAGTTCTTCGTGCGCGACGGCGACTCCGTGGAGCCGACGCCCAACTGCGTCGGCCCCTGCATCAACAAGGCCCGCCACCTCGTGCAGGTGTCCAGCAAGTACCGGCCGCGGCTGCAGGAGATCGACGAAGAGCTGCGGCGCCGCATCGGCGACGCCGCCGACGTGATCGCGATCGATGGCGCAGTGCGGACGCCGCGCTACTCCAGCCCGGAGATGATCCAGTACTCGAACAAAGGCGCGCCGCCGCGCCGCTCGGGGCGGATCAGCCGCAACGTGATCATCATGCCGATTCGCAAGACGGCGGAGTGGTGGCAGAAGAGCCCGCTCGAGCGGCACGCCTATTTCTACCCGCACATCGATCGCGCCAGCGCCTGCCCGGTCAAGGGCCACGCCGTCGCTGCCGAACGCGGCATCGCCTCGCTATACCGCCGTGTCTACCACAACCCGGACGGCTACGAGCGGCCGAACGAGTTCGATTTCATGACGTATTTCGAATGTGAAGACGAAGCGGTCGCGGTGTTCGACCAGGTGCTGTTGGCGTTGCGGGACTTTTACCAGAATCCCGAGTGGCGTTACGTGCAGGAAGGACCCATTTGGCGCGGGAAACGAGTCTTACGCTGGTAGGCGCGCGCCAGAGTTTAGAGTTTAGAGTTCAGAGTTAAGAAAAGTGCAGAGTCAAGAACTACTCTTAACTCTGCACTCTTAACTCTGCACTCTTAACTCTGCACTCAATGGGCCACACTTTTAAGATGTTCTCTCAGTAAGTCCCGCCCGAAATCCCCGGTGAAGTCGCGCCAGACCGAGTGCACGTGGTTGCCGTCGTTCTGCGTGTTGTCGAACTCGATGAGGAACGTCGGCCCCTGCACGCGGTAGTAGTGCTTCTTGCCGCGTTCGGTCTCACCCGCCCAGGCAAACGTGATCTTGTCGGTACCGGCCTGCTGGATCTTCTTTGCGCGGTCGGCCGCAACATCCGCTTCCATCGTCGAGGAATACGCGTCGATGATCTGCATCAACATGTCGCGCTGCTTTCCCGTCAGCGCGGCGGCCGCGACGCCGGCCGGCTCCAGCGGCGCGATGTCGTTGGTGTTCATGGTCGCGATGTCCGTCGGTGCGACGGCGTTGATGATGGCGGCCTTGCGCTGCGCGTCGTCGAGCGAGTCGACCAGCGCGCGGCCGGCGTCTTCGCGGTTGGCCAGCAGGCGCAAGCCCTTCTGCGCGCCGTCGCGGACCTCGGCTGGATTGGTGCCGAGGAACGCCGGCGAACTGGCGATCATCGCGCCCTTGACGACGGTGAAGCGGAGCGAGACGTGATGGCCTTCGACGCGCCATGCCCACGCGCCTTGTGCTGACGGCGTGCCGAAGACCGAGAAGTAATACTCCTCGTGGTCGCGCGCGAATTTGCCGCCTTTTTCGGTGGCCTTGAGAATGTCTTCGAGCGCCATGATGCCGGTGACGGTCATGTAGCCGCGCTGGCTGAGCCCCGTCCTGAGCAGGGTGTGCGCCTGCTGCCGTTGGGCCTCGTTCATCTCCTTGATCATCAGCCCCTTGCGCGGGTGCATCTCGTTGGGGATGAAATGCCAGCGCAGCCGCTCTTCGCCGTCGAAGGGCAAGACCGCCTTGACGCGCTGCTCGGCGGAGAGACCTGAGAGGAATGTATTGGCCGCGCCAGCCATTGCGGCAGCCGACCGCTGCGAGGCGGCCATGGCCGCGCCCATGAGGGTGATGACGAGAAGCGACAGAACGGCGAGTCGGAGCGAGTTGAGTCTAGCCATGGCCGATAATCTACTGGAAAGTCACCCCCAGGCCAAAGTGCCATTTCCACGACTGGTCCTTCGCCTTGGCGACGTCAAGCGACATACGGACGATGGTCATGTGGAAGTAGACACCGGCCCCGTAGCCCGCCTCGAGCTTCTGGTCGGCCATGCGCTCGCCGGCCGCATAGGCGGCGCCGGCGTCGGTGAACACTTTCACGCCGAAACGCCCAATCGACAGCGGCGAGGTCACCGGGATGCGCAGCTCGGCCGACACCGCCGCGATGTTGTCGTTGGCCTTGTAGCCGGCGTCGAACCCGCGCAGGTTGGCGTCGCCGCCGAGCAGGTTCTGTTCGTACAGCGGCAGGGGCGTCTTCGAGGTGATGGACAGGCCGCGGACGGCGAGTACGGTCTGGCCGAGCAGCCCGGCGTAGGCCCTGACATCCGCGGTGCGGCGATCGGCCCGGCCCGAGTCGAACGAGAGGCGTTCGAGACCGAACACGGCGTGAACGGCATTGCGCGGAAAGCCTGGATCAACGCGCGTATCGATCGTGACATCGCCACCGAACCGATTGAGCCGCTCTTCGAGATCACCAAACTTCACATCGTCGTAGCCGCCACCGGAGCCGACACGCAGCCATCGTTGGACGACGCTCTCGGCCCGCGCTTTCACGGTGACGCGCGTATCCGCGATTTCAAAGTGAGGGTTCTCGCGGCGGCCGATGCCGGCCTCGCCCGAAAGACGCCCGATCGGCCCGCTGGTGAACGAGCGCTCCAGCTGCGCGCGGGCCTGCCGCTCACCGCCCCATGTCAGCGGAAACGAGATGCGGCTGCGCGGACCCAGTTGCTCGACGAAGCTGACCCGGACGCCGTACGTGAAGCCGTAACCATCTTCCGAATTGAGCACCGGCATGAACATGCCGCTGCTCAGCAACTTCTTGATCGGGCCGGGCGTGAGGTCGGCGTTCGAGATGGCGGTGACCTCGTCGACGACGACCATCAGCAGAATGTCGTCAGGGTTGTCGATCGAGCGGTAGCGTTTGCGCACCTCGACGCCGTCGAAACGCCCGCTCTTTTCGAGCCGGGCGCCGACCTCTGCGATCAACCCATCAGTGGCGGGCTTGCCGATCACGTCCCCGATGATCGCGACGACATCCGCGTCCGGCGTGGTGTGATTGCCGTGAATGCGGACTTCGCCAACCACGCCCGGCGACGCCGGCTGCGCCAAGAGCGCGAGGGCGAGCAGAAGCCCGCTCATTTCACGATTCGCGACGTCACGTCAGCCAGTTTGTAATTCAGGTACTCGACCTGGTAAGTGGCGTCGACGGCGCCTACGGCGAGCATCATGCCGAAGCGCGTGTCGATGCTGGCCGGGAGCCAGACATTGGGGAACGGCTGCGCCATCTTCATGGTGGCCTGCAGGTCGTCGATGCGGACCAGCGACCGCCCGGGGAAGAAGTCCATGTCGAGATCGTCGAAGGTGTACTGCAGGATCTGATGCGTCGCCGGATCCACCCACAGCGTGACCAGCGAGACCTTGTTCATCTTCTCTTCGATCTCGTCGTCTCTGTCGCGGACCTTCTTGTTTGGCTTCGACTTGCCGTCGTTGAAGAGCCCGGCGCGCGGGTAGTACTCGATCTTCAAAGCATCGCGGCCGTCGATTTTCTCGCGGCCTGCCAGCGCATAGTGGCCCGACTCGAAGCGGAACTTCAGGAAGTAAGCCGACGACACGAACTGCGGCTCGATGCCCTGGCGCAGCACGTCTTCCACGTTAGACGGCGCGTCAACCGGCGGGGTTGACTGTGGCTCGTCCTCGACGACCTTGATGGTCGTGGGCGTGATGACAACGGCCTTGCCGTCGCCTTCTTCCGGCGGCTGGCCTTTGGCTTCCCGCTCGGCGCGGCGCTTGCGGCGCTCCTCCCGCGAGGTCTCGCGGCGCAGCCACTGGTCTTCGGCCTTGCGGCGATCGGCCTCCGAGAGCGTGACCCCGTTCGCCTTGACCGGGCTGCGGACGAACACGCCCTGCTTGATGAACCAGGTGTATTCCTTCCGCAGGCCGTAGAGCGGCAGGCCGCCCGGGCCGGTGAGATCGAAGGACTCTTTCTCTTCGAGCACGTATTGCTGCAACTTCTTCCAGTTGTCGTCGCGGCGGGCGAGCACGCGCTCCATGAAGGCGTCGAGGTCGGATTGGGCGGTGACCCGCTCGGGAAGAATGGCCGCGAGCACCGCGAGGCACACAACGAGAAGCAGGGGTTGTTTGGACATGGCCGATCTAAGGCTCAGACGATGAAAGGCAGGCGGCGGTTCCTATCCTACGCCGTTTCGATGCCCGCCGCGCGCTGGCGGCCGCGCTCCTGGATTTCGATTTCCCGGATGCGGAACTTCTGCACTTTTCCCGTGACGGTCATCGGAAACGAATCGACGATGCGGATGAATTCCGGGATCTTGAAGTGGGCGATCTTGCCCCGGCAAAACGTGCGGATCTCGTCTTCGTCGGCGGTGTCGCCCTGGCGGAGGCGCACCCACGCGACCAGCGTCTCGCCGAGCCGCTCGTCGGGCAGGCCCACGACCTGCACCTCGGCGACGTTCGGGTGGGTATAGAGGAACTCCTCGACTTCGCGCGGGTAGATGTTTTCGCCGCCGCGAATCACCAGGTCCTTGGCGCGGCCGGTCACGCGGATGTAGCCGTCGGGACGCATCACGCCGAGGTCGCCGGTGTGCAGCCAGCCATCCGGGTCGATGGTGCGCGCCGTGGCTTCGGCTTCCTGGTCGTAGCCCTTCATGATCATGTAGCCGCGCGCGCAGATTTCGCCTTGCGCGCCGCGCTCGACGACGGCGCCGGTTTCCGGATCGACGATCTTCAGCTCGGTGTTCGCCATCGCGTTGCCGACCGTCGACACCCGGATCTCCACGTCATCGTCCACGCCGGACAAGGTGAGTCCGGGAGAGGTTTCCGTTTGTCCGTATGCGATGGTGACTTCGCGGCAGTGCATTTCGGTCAGTACGCGTTTCATCACTTCGATCGGGCAGGGCGCGCCAGCCATCACGCCGGTGCGAAGCGACCGCAACTCGAACCGCGAGAACTCGGGATGCGCGAGTTCGGCGATGAACATCGTGGGCACGCCGTAGATCGAGGTCGCGCCTTCTTCTGCAATCATGGCCAGCGTGGCGCCTGCTTCGAAACCGGCGGCGGGCAGCAGAATTGCGGCGCCCGCCTTCACGCACGCGATCACGCCAATCACGCACCCGAAGCAGTGATACAGCGGCACGGGCACACAAACACGATCTTTCTCGGTGTATTTGAGTCCGCCGGCAAACAACGCGCCGTTGTTGACGAGATTGTGATGCGTCAGCAACACGCCTTTCGGCGATCCGGTGGTGCCCGAGGTGTACTGAATGTTCACGACGTCGTGCGGATCGATCGCGGCGATCGGGCGGGGCGTCCACCCCAGCGCGGCTGCCGCGCTGGGGGCCCGGGTGCCGCTCCGGATGCGCTGCCAGGGTTCCTCGTCGAAGAAAATCGCATGCCGCAGCGCGGCGTCGTTGCCGGAACGGGCATCCGCAAGGATCTGCCGGTAGCTCCCGCGCGAATCCTGCGGCCACAGGAACAGCGCTTTCATCCCGGATTTGCGCAAGACGTAGCCGAGCTCGTGCGACCGGTACGCAGGGTTGACGTTGACGAGCACCAGACCGGCACGCGCCGCTGCGAGCTGCAGCAGCACCCACTCGGTGCAGTTGCTCGACCAGATGCCGATGCGATCGCCGGCGACGAGCCCGAGATCGAGCAGTCCACTGGCGACGCGATCGACCGCCGTCAGCAGTTGTTGATAGGTGAAGCGCTGGTTCTGGTGGCGCGAGACGAGGGCCAGGGCATCGGGCACGCGCGCGGCCGTCGCGGCCAGCAGATCGCCGAGCGTGAGGTTCAGAAGCGGTGCGTCGGGCCCGCGGGCGTAGCTCTCCATAACGCCTGTCGCGTCTTAGTGCGTCGTCGTTTCGGACGGGTCGCGGCGATAGACGACCTTGCCGTTGACAATCGTCACGACGACATGGGCGTCGGTGATGCGGCCGGGCGGCAGGCTGAAGATGTCGTCTGACAGCACCACGAGGTCGGCCAGCATGTCGCGGCCGAGCGTGCCCTTGCGCAGCTCGTCGTACGACGCCCACGCGGCGTTCATGGTGTAGGCGTCGATCGCCTTGCGCAGCGGCAGCCGCTCGGCCGGGAGCCAGCCGCCCGCGGGCAGGCCGTCGAGGGTCGTGCGGTTGATGCCGACGTGAAGACCCATGAGCGGATCGATCGTCACCACCGGCCAGTCGCTGCCGAAGGCGAGCTTGCCGCCGCCCTTGGCAATGCTGTTCCACACCCAGCCGCGCGCCGCGCGCTCCGGACCGATGTTCGCGCTCCACACATCGTCTCCGTCCGGGCTCGGCAGGCCGTGCAGCGGCTGCATCGACGCGATCACGCCGAGCGCTCCGAAGCGCCTGATGTCTGCCGTGTCGATCGATTC
Organism: Acidobacteriota bacterium; assembly: GCA_031429375.1. Taxonomy (GTDB): domain Bacteria; phylum Acidobacteriota; class Vicinamibacteria; order Vicinamibacterales; family UBA2999; genus 12-FULL-67-14b. The sequence goes on from JANOZI010001056.1 coordinate 11,339, forward strand.
AATGTGCTCGATGCGGTGCCGCCGGCCGCGTTCCGGAGCAGGGTTGCTCCTGGCAGCGGCTTCATACGCGTCGAGCGCCATCCGCACGGCGGCGTCTCCGATCGCGTGGGTCATCACCTGCCAGCCGCGCCGATCGAGCATCGCCACTGTCTGGTTGAGCTGTTCGGACGAGAAGTTGGCGTGGCCCTTCGCCGCCGGCCGATTGGCGTACGGCTCGAGCATCGCCGCGGTGTGCGATTCAATCACGCCGTCGGCCATCAGCTTGATCGCCCCGGTCTTGAGCAGCGGGTCGTCCGCGAACCTCGTCCGCACCTCGTCGAGCCGATCCATCTCGGCATCGGTGAGCGAGCCGTCCGCCGACAAGGCCTGGTAGACGCGCACCGTCAGCTCGCCTCGCTTACGCAGGTCGTTATACAGGTCCAGGTCGTCCGGCGATCCGCCGGCGTTCTGCACGCTCGTCACGCCGTAGCGATGCGCCTCGCCGAGGCCGGCCCGGATGGCGGCGAGCTTGTCTTCGCGCGTCGGCTGCGGCGCCGCGGCGCGCATCAACTGCATGGCCGCTTCCTTCAGCACGCCGGTCGGCTCGCCCGTGCGCGGATCCTTCACGATCGTTCCGTTCGCCGGGTTCTTCGTGCGGCGGTTGATGCCCGCGAGCTTCAGCGCCTTCGTGTTCGCCCAGCCGGTGTGACCGTCGTAGGCGGTGAGATACGCGGGCCGATCCGGCACGAGCGCATCCAACATCTGCTTGGTCGGAAGACCGCCGGTGAACGGCTGGTAATACCAACCGCGGCCGGTGATCCACTCGCGCTCGGGATGGGCCTCCGCCCATACGCGCACGGTGTCTTTGATGTCGTCCAGGGTCTTCGCCTCGAGCAGGCTCACCTGATCGAGCGAGAGGCCGCCGCTGATGAAATGCGCGTGCGCGTCGTTGAAGCCCGGCAGCACGGCACCGCCCTTCGCATCGATCACCGTCGTCTGCGCGCGACGCAGCCGCCGGATCTCGCTGTTGGTGCCGACGCGAATGACCTTGTTGCCGCGCACGGCGACGGCCTCGGACAGATCGGTCGTGCCGTTGCCCGGATAGACCCGTGCATTGACGACGATCAAATCGACCGCGCCATCGTCTTCGCGCTGGGCGCCAACAATCAACCCGGCGATCAGGGTGACGCCGACGATGCAGGCCACGAGATAGGCCACGAGGCGGGCCGCCATGGGCGAATTCTAGCACCAAGCCAGCTAGCGCCCGAAAGCATCACACTGAGACACCGAATCACAGAAACACAGAACTAACCGGTTAAGTCTTACATTCCGTGTTTCCGTGTTTCGGTGCTTCCGTGTCAGCATTTGTGCATGCGTTTTGCGATCTTGGGATCGGGGGCGGTCGGCGGCTATTTCGGCGCCAGGTTGGCGCGGGCCGGCCAGAACGTGACGTTCATCGCGCGCGGAGCGCATTTAGCCGCGATCCGCGCAAGGGGCCTGGACGTGAAGAGCGCCAAGCTCGGCGATTTCAACGTGCGCGCGCCTGCGGAGAGCGATACCACCAAGGTCGGACCGGTGGACGTCGCGATCGTGTCGGTGAAGGCGTACGACAACGCGACAGCGCTTCCGATGCTGGCGCCGTTGATGGGTCCGGACACGGTGGTGCTCACGTTGCAGAACGGCGTTGACAGCGTGGATGAGGTGGCGGCCGTGGTGGGCCGGCCGCGCGTGCTTGGCGGCACGACCTACGTGGCCACGGCGTTGGAAGGCCCGGGCCTGATCGTGCAGACGGGCGTGCACCGCTCGATCATCTTCGGCGAAGTATTCGGCGATACCAGCCGGGTCTCGCCGCGCGTGCAGGCGCTTGCCGACGTGCTGACGACGGCCGACATCCAAATCACGGCGGTGCCGGACGCGCGCGTGCCGATCTGGGACAAGTTCGTGTATCTCGTCGCGTTTTCCGGTTTCACCGGAGCGGCGCGGGCGCCGATCGGGCCAGTCTGGAAGAACGCGCTCGCGCAGCAAACGTTCTACGCCTGCTCTCGCGAGGTCGCGGCGATCGCGCAGGCCGAGGGCGTGACGATCTCGGCCAACCGCTTCGACACGCTGAAGGACTACATGGACAACATCCCGCCGACGACGAGGTCGTCGTTGCTGATCGATCTCGAGCAGGGCAAGCGAATCGAGGTCGAGGCGTTACAAGGGGCCGCCATTCGGCGCGCCACCAGGCACGGGTTGCCGACACCGATCATCTCGACGCTGTACTCGGTGCTGAAGCCCTGGGAGTCGGGACCGATCTCAAAGTAGAGACTGAATTCATCACACGGAAACACAGAAACACTGAAACACAGAACACGAATTTTCAAAAGCTCACAAGGCCACCCGCTTGATTCCATCATTCGCCATCGATGGGACATTGAAATTCAGCAGCAAGCCAACGTTGAGACCGGTCACCCTTAGGTAGGTGAGGACCTGTTTCGTGAATACAGGCTCCAACCTCGCAACCGCCTTCAGTTCGACGATCACCAGGCCCTCGACGATGAAATCAGGCCGGTGCCATCCCACGACTGTGTCGCGGAACCGGACCGTCAACGGCCTCTCTTGCACGAACTGCAGCGGCTTGGCCGCCATTTCTAGAGCAAGCGCCGTCTGGTACGAGTACTCGGAAAGCCCTGGCCCGAGCTCGCGGTGCACAGCGATGGCGCAGCCCAGTATTTTGTCTGTGAGATGTGAGTGAAGAAAAGTATTCATTCTGTGTTTCCGTGTTTCCGTGTTTCCGTGTGATGTATGTATGCCGTCACGCATTGGCTACGGAGCTCTTGGGAGAGCAGCGGGAAGCTGGCGACGACGTGTTCGTACTGTTCGGTCGTTAGTCCGTACAGCCTGGCGGCGATCGCGTTGAGTCGCGCGTAGGCTTCGGGCGCGTTGTCGACGCCGGTTGCCGCGAGCGTACGCGCGAGCGTGACGAGCTCGGCGAACGCCGCCGACTTTCGGGAGGGGTGTGGAACCGGCAGGCGGGCCATCAGCGCCGTCGTCACGTGGGTCGTGACGCTAAGCCTGACCAGGTAGTT
>JANOZI010001057.1:0-4749 GCA_031429375.1 Acidobacteriota bacterium
ACGCGACGTCGCTTACGGCCCGCCAGATCGTCGGCTTTGCATGGACGTCTACTACCCGCCAGGCGAACCGGACGAAGGTCGCTGGCCCGCGGTGATCATCGTGGCAGGTTACCCGGGGGCGATGGAACCGCGTCGGACCACCTTGTCCTACAAGGAGATCGGTTGGACGGTCTCGATGTGCCAGTTGATCGCTCGGTCGGGCATGGTGGCGATCGCTTACGAGAATCGTGACCCCGAGGCGGATCTTCAAGCCCTTTTCGAGCATATTCACGAGTGCGCTGAATCGTTGAGAATCGATCCGGCACGCGTCGGGGTTATCGCAGTATCCGGGAACGTCCCGACGGCGCTCACCACCATCATGCAGGACGCCAGTCGAACACCGGCCTGCGCCGTGTTCGGCTTCGGCTGTTTGCTCGATCTCGACGGCGCGACGGACGTGGCAGATGCGGCGCGGCAGTTTGGCTTCGCAAATCCAGCGGCCGGCCGCACCGTTGCGGATCTTCGACGGGACGTGCCGCTGCTCATCACGAGGGCCGGGCGCGACCAGTTTCCGGCGATGAATGCTTCCATTGACAGCTTCATCCGCCAGGGACTTAGAGAGAATCTCCCGATGACCCTGGTGAACCATGCCGAGGGCCCGCACGCCTTTGATCTCTTCGACGACAGCCGAACGTCGCGCGACATCTTGCGCCAGACACTGCGGTTCTTGCGGCAGCACTTGACGCCGGAGAAGTTCGAACGTTATGGCCTGCCATGAGGGAACCTTTGGCCTGCTATAAGCAGGCCGAAGGTGAATCGAATGGTACCGCTACGGGGATTCGAACCCCGGTGTCCAGACTGAGAATCTGGCGTCCTGACCCCTAGACGATAGCGGCACTCGGGTCTACGAACCTCCAATTGTAATGATGCCCGCCCCCATGGGTCAACTCAGCGGGCAACGCGGCGGTGGGCAATAATGAAGTGATGCACCGCGCGAAGTTGCCGTTGTTCGGGGGACTGTTCATTGCCACGCTCGCCTGCGGCGGTATCGGCGCCGTGGGTTGCAGTGCGGGAGGGCCGGCGCCAGACGCCGTGACAGGGCCCGCGGTCGATCCGGCGACCGCTGGGGCAATCACGGCTTCGGTCAAGTTCGACGGACCGGTGCCCGCACCGGCGATGATCCGAATCGACGGCGATCCGAAGTGCGTGGCCGAAAACGGCGGGAAGACCGAGCGCGCGGCAGAATCGATCGTGGTCGGCGACGGCCAGGTGTTGCAGAACGTCTTCGTCTACGTCAAGGACGGCCTCGGTAAATACGCGTTCCCGATTCCGGCCGAGCCCGTCGTGCTGGATCAGCAGAAGTGCCGCTACGCGCCCCACGTCCTCGGTGTGCGCGTCGGCCAGCGCCTGTCGATTCACAACAGCGATCCGCTGCTCCACAACGTGCGAGTGGAAGGGCAGGTCAATCGGCCGTTCAACATGTCCACCCCGCTGCAGGGCGTAAGTTTCGACAAATCCTTTGCGACCCGCGAGGTGATGGTGCCGGTGCGCTGCGACGTGCACAACTGGATGAGCGCGTTTATCGGCGCGATGGACCATCCGTTTTACGGCGTGACCGGCGCCGACGGCCGCGTCGCCCTGAGCGGCTTGCCGCCCGGCACCTACGCCATCGAGGCGTGGCACGAGCAACTCGGGACGAAGACCGAGCAGATCACCATCGGCCCGAAAGAATCGAAGGATGTCAGTTTCACCTTCTCACGCTGACACCGGCGCTCCTGGCGCGGAAGCCGCGGAAGCCGCGGAACTAAAGTTCCGCGCTACACCTCGCGCGACAGCGAGCGACGCGCCGTCGCGCGCGGCCGACTACGTCACGCTGACGAAGCCACGGCTCAACTTCCTCGTCCTGTTGACCACCGCGGCCGCATACTCGCTCGGCAGCCGTCCAGACGCGGTGCTCACCGACCTCCTCCACACCCTCGCCGGCACTTTCCTGGTCGCCGCCGGTGCCTCGGCGCTCAATCAAGTGTGGGAACGGAAGACGGATCGCCTGATGCGACGGACCCGCCTGCGGCCGCTGGCCGACCTGCGGTTGACGCCAACCGCAGGCACGGTCTTCGGCCTCGCCCTCACCGCGATCGGAACCGCCGAGCTCGCCTACTTCGTCAACCTGCTGTCGGCCGCCGTGGCACTCTTTACGGCCGCCAGTTACGTGCTGCTCTACACCCCGCTGAAGCTGCGCACGTCGTTGTCGACCATCGTCGGCGCCCTGCCAGGCGCGCTGCCCGCCGTGATCGGCTGGGCGGCGGCCACCAACACGCTGTCGATCGAAGCCTGGGTGCTCTTCGGCATCGTCTTCATGTGGCAGATGCCGCACTTCCTCGCCATCGCGTGGATGTACCGCGACGAGTACGCAGGCGCCGGCATGCCGCTGCTGCCGGTGATCGAACCCGACGGCCGCTCGACCGGACGCCAGGCCGTGCTCTATACGGCGGCGCTCATTCCCGTGAGCATGTTGCCGACCGGCGTGGGGCTGGCGACGACGTGGTACCTCGTCGGCGCGCTGACCCTCGGGGCGGTCCTGATGGTGTTGAGCCTGGAATTTTCCTCGAAGCGGACGATTGCGACGGCGCGACGCCTGTTCTTCGGATCAATCCTGTACTTGCCGATTCTCTGGGCCCTGCTCGTGTTCGATCACCGGGCCCATTAAATACAGAAGATCAGGAGCTCAGGAGTTATTTTTTTGGCACCAGCAGAAAGAAAAAGGTTCTCCTGATCTTCTATCCTCCTGTTTTGCATTTATGACGGCTCCGGCTCTCGAAGTGACCGATCTCCGGCATCGTTATGGCGACCGAGAATCACTGCGCGGCCTCGGTTTCTCTGTAGCGCCTGCTGATTTATTCGCGCTGCTCGGACCGAATGGCGGCGGCAAGACCACGCTGTTTCGCATCATCAGCACATTGATCGTGCCGACCTCGGGCACGCTCGAGGTCTTTGGCGTCGACGTGGTGAAGCGTCCGTCACAGGCCCGCCGCTCGATGGGCGTGGTGTTTCAGTCGCCGGCGGTGGACCCGTGGCTCACGGTGCTCGAGAACCTCCGCCACCACGGCTACCTCTATGGCCTGTCGGGGCCGGCGCTCCACCGCGGCATCGAGCGCTCGCTCGAGCGCTTCGGCCTCAGCCCGCGCGCCGCCGATCGCGTCGGCGCGCTCAGTGGCGGGCTGCGCCGGCGCGTCGAGCTGGCGAAGGCGCTGCTGCCCGAACCGCCTCTGCTCGTACTCGACGAGCCGAGCAGCGGCCTCGACCCCACCGCGCGCCGCGAGTTGCTGCAGGAGCTGCGACGGCTCCGGGACGATGCGGGGACGACGATTGTGCTGACGACCCACATGATCGAAGAGGCGGCCGTCGCCGATCGCGTAGGCATTCTTCACGAGGGCCAACTGGTGGCGATCGGCGCCCCGCGAGACCTGGTTGATGCGATCGGCGCCGACATTCTCACCATCGATCCGACCGGCAATGCCGCCGCGCTCCAACAACAGATCAAGCAGCGTTTCGACCTTGACGCCACGCTGGTCGGCGCCACGCTGCGCGTCGAGCGTAAGCGCGCGCACGAATTGGTGCCGAAGCTGGTCGAGGCGTTCGGTCACGACATCGCGAGCGTGTCGGTCGGCAAGCCGACGCTCGAAGATGTCTTCACCCATCACACCGGCACGCGGTTATCGTCATGATCCTGGCTACGTATTCACTGTGGTGGCGCGACGTGATCCGCTTCCTGCGCCAGCCGAGCCGGATCGTCGGCGCCCTGCTGACCCCGGTGATCTTCTGGTTCGTGATCGGCTCCGGGGTGGGCTCGTCGTTCAGCGGCGGCTTCCTGCCGTACTACTTCCCCGGATCGCTCGCGCTGATCGTGCTGTTCACCGCGATCTTCTCGACCATCTCGATCGTCGAGGATCGCCAGGAAGGCTTCATGCAAGGCGTGCTGGCGTCGCCGGCGCCGCGCCTCGCCATCGTGCTGGGCAAGGCGCTCGGCAGCACGACCCTGGCGGTGCTGAACGGCATATTGTTCCTGCTGCTGATTCCGTTCTCGGGGCTGACGCCGGGCTTCGGCAACCTGCTGGCCGCTGTGGCGTGCGTGGCGCTGCTGGCGCTGGCACTGAGCGGGCTCGGCATCGTGATCGCGTGGCCGCTGAAGTCAACGCAAGGCTTTCACGCCATCATGAATGTCGCGCTGGTGCCGATGTGGCTGCTGTCGGGCGCGCTGTTCCCCGCCACCGGCGCATCGCCGTGGGTGCGGACGCTGATGCGCTTCAATCCGCTCACGCCCGCGGTCGAGATCCTGCGCGCCGTCCTGACCAACACGTCCACGACCAACCTCGCCTCCGCCGCCGGCAGCCTGGCCGCGTTTGCGCTGGTAACCCTGTCGATCGCCACCCTGCTCGTGAGCCGCCCATCCCGATGAGTGTCACCGACCTGCCGGCGCTGAACGCGACGTTCAACGCGACGTCCGCGGTTTTTCTCGTGACCGGATATATCCTGATCCGCCGCGGCGATCGGGCCGGGCACAAGGCCTGCATGATCGCGGCGCTAGTAGTAACCGGGCTGTTCCTGACGTCGTATGTGATCTATCACCTGCAGGTCGGATCGGTTCCGTTCAAAGGCACGGGGTTGATGAGGACGGTGTACTTCGCAGTGCTGATCCCGCACGTGATCCTCGCCGTGTGCATCGTGCCGCTCGTCATCATCACGGTGTCGCGCGGCCTGTCGGCGAGATAC
>JANOZI010001058.1:0-2115 GCA_031429375.1 Acidobacteriota bacterium
GCTGGCGCGCGACGGCCGCTACCGTCAGCTCTACGACAAGCAGTACAAGCTCGAGACCAACCGCTTCATTAATCCTGGCGAAGATTGGACTCCGGAGTTGCCGAAGCCGGTACCAGTAAAACCTGCTTCGGCTCAGATCTAGGGTGCCAAGGGTGCCTACGGTGCCAAGGGTGCCAAGGGCAAAAGGCAGAAGGCAAAAGGCAAAATGAAGGCAGCACGTCGATGCGTCGCGGCAGTGGCCTTGCTCGTTGTGTTTGCCGGCACGCCGAGCGCCCTGCAATCGGGCGACGAGTCCCTGATTCGCGAGGCGCGGGCGCGATCGAACCGGGCCATTGCGGCGCACGACCTGGCGGCGATCGCACGCGAGTGGGCGGCCGACCTTCACGTTGTCTCGTCGACGAGTGCTCAGACCGCCGGCCGCGATGCGAACCGCGAGCGCATGGCGACGCAATTCAAGAATCGCCCAGACACCGTGTATGTTCGAACACCGACGGCGATCGCAGTCAACCCGGCGTGGGCGGTCGCATCCGAGCGCGGCGAGTGGACCGGCCGCTGGACCGAGCCGGACGGCAAGCTCGAAATCGGCGGGACCTACCAGGCCCAGTGGCGAAAAATTGAGGGGCAGTGGCTAATCCAAGCCGAACTCTTCGTGCCCACTCATTGCACGGGCTCTAAGTACTGCAGACAAAGGCCATAGGGTGACAATTAGCGCCGCGAGAGCAGCGACTAGCATCGCACCTTTGATCGCGACGACGATCGACGGCTGAAGGCCGGATGGATCCGGTTGGCCCAACGCCGCGAGCTGGCCGAAGAAACTGCTGTAACCCGGACTCGGGGCACTCCACCTTCGCGCCGTCGGCGCTCCGGCGGACAAGCCTGTCGTGGGGGTCGCTCGCTTCGCTCGCTCCTGGGACTGGTGGCCACGCGTTGGGCAACGTACGGATGGCCGACTCTGCGTCGACGAGTTCAGCCTCGAAGCCCGCCGCTGCCGTCGCGGCAACGCAGGACGGTAATGTGTAACCGGAATCCGACGAGCCGCGAAGCGGCGAGTCTCAGGAGGGCCGGAGGCCCGACTCCCACGAGCCCGAGCGCAGCGAAGGGCGAGCCTACGAGCGCCGGGGGCGCGAGTCCAAGGGCGGCGGAACTTCTGAGGCCGCCGCGCAGTATTCTCTGTGTTGAGGGACGAAGAGAGTGCTCAATAACCCGGTGGATCTTCTGTCGTTGGTTTTGGGTGGCGCGCTCGGGCGATCCGGGCGTAAGCGGGCGAGCAAGGCGGCGCGCTTTCTCGGCGGCCGCGGCGGCTTCCTGTCTGCCAGCACGTTGATCGCCGCCGCCGGCGTGGCGTGGGGCATCTACGACAGCGTCAAAGGGCAAGCACAAGGTGCCTCGGGTGCCTCAGGTGCGGTGCCAGGTGTGCCCGCGGTGCCAGCGGTGCCAGTGCTGCCCGAGCCGCTACCCGATCCGGTGATGCGAGTCATTCGTTTGGCGGTCTCTGCCGCGCGCGCCGACGGTGACTTGTCCGAGAAGGAACGTGCTCTCATCCTGGAGCGGGCCCGCGAAGCCGGGCTCGAGGCGGCGGTAGAGGCGGAACTGGCCACGCCGCATCCGCTCGCCACCATCGTTCGCGGCCTCACGCATGAAGAAGGCCGCAAGGAACTCTACGTCCTCGCCTTCACCATCGTCCGCGCCGACGAACTCGTGTCGGGCGCCGAGCGCATCTACCTCGCGCAACTGGCGCACCAGCTCGGCCTCGACGCCGCCACCGTGGCCGCTCTCGAGACCGAGACTGCGGCTAAGATCGACGCGCAGCCTAACTCTTAACTCTTAACTCTCAACTTTCAACTCGGACAAGGATCACGCATGGACGGCTCGAATCAGTGGTACATGGCCATCGGCGGCCATCAGGTCGGACCGGTGGGGCAGGGCGAGATCATCTCGAACCTCCAGAACGGCAGCATCGATGCCGAGACGCTGGTGTTTACCGCCGGCATGACGTCGTGGCAGAAGGTCAAGGAAGTTCCGGCCTTCGCGTCCTTTGTCAGGGACCCTGCGGCCGCTGCGGCGGGGCAGGCACCGCCAGGGTTTGTGCCACCGCCGGCGCCGGGCCGTCGCGCC
>JANOZI010001059.1:0-4433 GCA_031429375.1 Acidobacteriota bacterium
TGCTCGTGGTCACGAGCGGGTCGCTGCCGCCGGCGGTGTCGGGCACGTCGGCGCCCGGCCCCTTCTCGTTCTTCGGTCCGAAGTACGACTGCCACTTGCGGCCGTCGCCGTCAATCCAGAGCCAGCCCTTCGAGCCGTAGAAGAGATTGCCGATGCGCTGCGTCCCCTCGTCGTTGGTGAACTCGCCGCGCGTCGCGAACTCGAGAATCGTGCCGTCGGCATATTCGAACAGCGTGGTGTGGATGTCCGGCGTTTCCTGCGACGCCTCGGAGTTGAAGTAACCGCCCGACGACTGGATCCTGACCGGGTGTTCCTGTTTGTTCAGGCCCCAGCGCGCGGTGTCGAACTGGTGCGGGCCCTGGTTGCCGGTGTCGCCGTTGCCGTAGTCCCAGTGCCAGTGCCAGTTGTAGTGGAAGCGATTGCGATTGAACGTGCGCTTCGGCGCGGGGCCGAGCCACATGTCGTAATCAACCTTGGAGAGGTACTGCTCATCGTAGGTTGGCTCGTACGAGTTGGACGTGACCGTCAGCGCATACTTCTCGCCGGGCGCCATCGGCCCGTCGGGGTACTTGCCGATCGACGGCCTTGGCTTGAAGCACAGGCCGCGCGCCATGTAAATCTTGCCGATGCCACCGTCGTGGATGAACTTGATCGCCTCCATGACCGGCGGACGGCTGCGATTCATCGTGCTGACCTGCACCAGCTTCTTGTAGCGGGCCGCGGCCTCGATCATCTGGCGGCCTTCCCACACCGTGTGCGACGCAGGCTTCTCGACGAAGACGTGCTTGCCGGCCTGCAGGCCCCACACGGTCGCGAGCGCGTGCCAGTGATTCGGGATCGCGATCATGACGGCATCGATGTCCTTGTCGTCGAGCGCGCGCCGGAAGTCCTGCACGAACCCGGGCTTGAACGTCTTGACGTCTGCCAGCCGCTCGTCGTTGATCCGCGACGGCGCGAGATTGGCGTCGATGTCGCAGAGCGTCTTGATCTCGACGTTCTGCAGCCGCGCGAAGCCGCGCTTGAGGGAGTTGCCCTGTCCGCGGATGCCGATTTGCGCGAGCACGACGCGATCGTTGGCGCCGATCACGCGTCCGGGCGCGAAGGATGCCGCGCTGACGCGCGACCCCAGCAGATCACCGCCGACCGCCACACCCGCCGCCGCCGCTCCGAGTTGCGCGTTGAAGACGCGCCGAGAAACGCCCTGTTTGTCCTTCTGATCGCTGGCCACGGTGACCTCCTTGATAGACCAGAGTGTAAACCGTCTCGGGCCCGAAATCCCGCATTCGGTAACGTCTGCCGGGCGGAAAAAACGGCCCCGAAAGGAGTAGGATTTGCCCTATGAAGACCACCTTTTCGCGCCGTACCTTCCTCGGCACCGCTGCCGCCGCCGCGGCCGGGACCACCTTGGCATCGTCGACCGGGCTGGCAACCGCCTCATCGGGCGAACTCGCACCACCGGCTGCCGGCCGGCTCAACCTGGGTCTCGCCTCGTACTCGATGCGGAGTTTCACGCTCGACCAGGCGCTCGACATGGCGAAGACACTCGGCGTGACGACGATGACCTTCAAGGACGTGCACATCCCGCAAACCGATCCGCCCGAGACGACGCGCGCGATCGCCGCGAAGATCAGGGCCGCCGGCATCACCATCATCGGCGGCGGCACGCTGACCCTGCCCAACGACGCGGCCCAGATCAAAAAGATTTTTGAATACGCGAAGAACGCCGGCTTCCCGTTGATCTACGTCGATCCCGATCCTGCCGCGATGGACATCATCGAGCAGATGGCGAAGAGCTACGACATCAGGGTCGCGATTCATAACCATGGGCCCGAGCAAAAGAACTGGCCGCGTCCGCAGGACGCCTATGCCGCGGTGAAGTCGCGCGACAAGAGGCTCGGCCTCTGCATCGATGTTGGCCACACGCTCCGCACCGGGGTCGATCCGGTGCAGGCATGCCGCGAGTGCAAGGATCGCCTCTACGACATGCACGTCAAAGACCTGAAGGTGAAGACCGACAAAGACAGCCAGACCGAGGTCGGCCGCGGCGTGATCGATTTCCCGGGATTGTTCCGGACCCTGATCGACATCGGCTACCGCGGCCAGGTCGGCCTCGAGTACGAGATCAACGCGAAGAACCCGCTGCCCGGGATGATCGAGTCGATGGCCTACATGCGCGGCGTGCTCGCCGCGCTCGATACCTAAGGCGCCCCTAAAGGGGCGCCCTACCCTACGAGCGCTCGATACCTAAGGCACCCCTGAAGGGGTGCCCTACGAGTGACGGTTTAAACGCGTAGGGCAACCTTTAGACACGTAGGGCACCCCTTTAGGGGTGCCTACCTGTTCGTCCCGCGCGCGGGCAGCCCGGGGTCCCCGCCACGCGGACTTTGCGTGGTGGGGTGGAGTTCGCGAATCCTGATGTTCTGATACCAGACCTCGTCGCCGTGGTCCTGCAGCAGGATGTGGCCCTTGAGCTTGTCGCCCCAGCCCGCCACGTCCTTGAACTTGCTCTTTGCCTTCGCGGCCTTCAACGCGGCGCTGCCCAGCTCGTATTCGATCACCTTCGCGCCGTTCAGCCAATGCTCGACATGGTTGCCCTGCACGACGATGCGGCCTTCGTTACGCTGGCCGGCTGGTTTGAGATGCTTCGACGCCGGCGCGGCGATGGCGTCATAAAGCGCAGCGGTCTGTCGATGCGGGCCGATCAGCGCATCGGGGTGCTTCGCATCGTCGATGATCTGGTACTCATGAGCGATCGGGCCATCGCGCTCTTCCGTGACCAGGTACTTGACGCCGCTATTGGCGCCCGGCGCGACGATCCATTCGAAGCGCAGATCGAAATCGCTGAAGGTGTCGACGGTGATGATGTCGCCGCTGTCTTTCGACGGCGACCCGCCGCTCGCCGCGTGCTTCAAACGGCCGGCGTCCACCGACCATCCGGCAGCCGGGAAGCCGGTCTTCTTGAAGCCGCGCCACCCTTTGGTGGTCTTGCCGTCGAACAACAGCTTCCAGCCCTCGGCCTGTTCGGCCGAGCTCAGCGTGGCTTGCGTGCCCACCGTTTCGTCCGCGGAAGCTTTAGCGGAGGGGGACGCCGAAACGGTCAGGCCGGCGAAGACGAGCGTGATGGCGCAAGAAAGAAGTCGGCTCATCCCGGCATTCTGCCACGTCCGCGCGAAAAGGAAACCCCAGGCGCCAGTTACTTTACAAAGCCTTGTCGATCGGAAACGACGCGCCAGACCACGCCCGTGCGCCGGTCCATGGCACAGGCGCGCCCGTCCAGAATTCGTCCGCCTCGGGAAGCCCAAGCGGTAGCAAGCCCACTGCACAAAGATAGAGACTCCCGGTCGAAATATAGCTCTCGCCCACTTCCGGTTGGTGTCCGCAGAAGCCGATCCGCAGCCAACCCTGATCGTCAAAGGTCCCCGGCGCCTCGATCGATCGCCGAATCACCGCCGTCAGCGCGCCGCGCACCTGGGCCGGCATGAGCGGAGCTGGCAGCTGGCGCTGCAGCGCTATCTGCGCCAGCGCCTGGAACGCGCCGAAGCGGTAGGCGATTGATCGTCCGATTGGTGGGAACGTGCCCTCCGGCGAGATCAGGCGTTCGAGAATCGCCGCGTAGCGCTGCGCCCGAAGGCGCACCGGTTCGACGAACGGCTGCCACGCCGCCGATTGCGGCGCGCAGACGGTCACAACGTCGACCAGCATCGGGTGGATTACGAAGCTGTTGTAGTAGTCCCAGTGGAACTGGGGACCGTCGCCGTAGATCCCGTCGCCCTTGTACCACTGCTCGTGCTGGCGCAGGGCGTAGTCGACGCGCATGCGATCCCACGAGGCGCCCTTCCGCGACAGGGCCGCCTCGATGGTCGCGGAGAACAGGAGCCAGTTATTGAAGGGTGGCTCGATCGCCCGCGTCGACTCCAGCGCGGCGACAAGGGCACGTTGGGTGGCGGAGTCAAGCTTGGTCCAGAGCTCGGTCGGGGCGCGCAGAATGCCCTGCGCGAGAAACGCGGCGTCGACCAACGGTTGCCGGCCTGCCGTGAAATTCAATGCGTCAGGTGATCTACGGTCGACCCCGACGGCGATCGCGCGCCGCGCGAGGTCGCCATATCGCCCGCGCAGCCGTCCCTCATTGCTGTCCGACGCGCCCAACTCGATCCACGGCGCGCTGCCGGCCTACATCCGGCCGACCGCTTCCAAATGCGTCACGGATCGGCGTTGAGCCGATTGAGCCGTCGCCGCTTCGACTGGCATGCGCGCCTTCAGAGTACCGGCAGCAAGGTTTGTGAGGACTGGATCACTCAACTTGCGCAGCACGTCAACCCAATACGCGCGCGGGTTCTGCTCGACGCGCTGGGGATCTTGCGCTGTCTGACGGGTCGGCGAGGCCGCTGCGCCAGGGCGCGTCCCAGCGACGACGGCGGCACCGGATGCGACTT
>JANOZI010001060.1:0-1591 GCA_031429375.1 Acidobacteriota bacterium
CTGCGGTGAGCACCCGGTGCATGCGGGCGACCTCCGTCGCAGGCGCGCCCCGAGTTCCCCATTCCCAGAACGCGTGTCCGCCGGCGCCAGCGGCCGACGAAGCCAGGCTGAATTGGTAGGTAGGGATGCCGGTGTTGGCCGGCACGTTGTCGTTCAAGCTCCCGGATCCCGTGCCCACAATCGCAGACGTGAGGACCCCCAGCTGGATGCCCGATTGAAGACCCGCGTGCACAGCGACGTTATCGACGCTGTCGGCCACGAACGCCGGCCGCAAGCCATACCACATCAGCTCCAGGGTGATCCCTTCGGGGCCGCCATCTTTGCGCCCATACCTGGCGTTCTCCGCCGACGCGCCCGCCTGGAACATGGGCTCGATCGTCTCGCGAATTTCGTTGAGCGGCTCCTTGCGCGTCGAACGCATGTCGACCTCGAGCGAGCAACTCGGCACGACCGCGCGGCCGGCCGGCGGTGGCTCGCAGCTCGCGCGGCCGACGGTGTAGGTGGTGCGCGGCGCGCCGTCCCGGAGCTCCGACGGCGTCTTGACGTCGGCGATCTTCGCGATCGCGGCTGCCATCGCCTCGGGTGCACTTGGACCGTTCCCGCCTCCGCGGGGCACAGGCGCCTTGAACTTCATCTCGAAACGGTAGCTGCCGATGAAGTTGACGGTGCCGCCACCCTCGAGGCCGAAGTTGGCGACGATGTTGAGGGGATTGGATCCGGTGCCGGCCTTCTGGTCGAAGCCGTACAGCTGCTTGACGCCGGCCAGGTTGCCCTTGCCCTCCTCACCGGCGGTGCCGCAGATCCAGATGTCGTAGACCGGCTTGATGTTGTGCTTCTTCATCGCGGCCGCGAGCACGAATGCGTTTGACGTGCTCGGCATCATGTCGCCGTAACCGGGCACGTAGATGCGCACGCCTCCGCCGGCTTCGGCTTCCTTCGCATTGGCGAAGACCTTGCTGGCCGTGGCGTACTGGTCGTTCTCGACGACGCGGCCGCGAGCGTCGAATGACAGCTCCTCGGGGATCGCGGCCAATTCCTCGGGGGTCGCGACCACTGCCTGTCCGTAGGGCTGCAGCTTGATGTGGATGAACGGGTCACTCGCCGGCGGCAGCACTTCGGGGTTGACGACGTCGATGTGGCCTTCGACGAGCAC
Organism: Acidobacteriota bacterium; assembly: GCA_031429375.1. Taxonomy (GTDB): domain Bacteria; phylum Acidobacteriota; class Vicinamibacteria; order Vicinamibacterales; family UBA2999; genus 12-FULL-67-14b. The sequence continues at coordinate 1,154 of JANOZI010001060.1, forward strand.
CTTGGGAAACTGCCCCTTGTAGTGCTGAGCGTCAGCGCGGCCCGAATACGACCCCTTGATCACCACGCACGCGTTGTAGACCGGAAGGCCATCGACGATGTTCGTGTCGGTGCCGGCGATGATGCCATCGGCACGCGTCATCACGTCGGGCGGAGAGAACCCCCATTCTTCCACCAGCCGGCGATGAATCTCGGCCGCCTTCAGATGCTCCTGGCGCGGCGGCGACGGGATGCGCACCAGTTCCAGGAACTGATGCCATCGTGCCTTGGCCGCCGCATCCGTGCTCTGATCTTCGACCAGCGCCATGACTTGCGGATCGTTGGCGATCTTCTCCGCCGCAGCGACCACAGACGAGGGAATCGTCGCGGGGTTCCCGGCCGGCGGCTTCTCCTGACCGTCGAGAGCGACGACAGTGAGTAGGACGATCGTTACCGCTGT
>JANOZI010001061.1:0-6107 GCA_031429375.1 Acidobacteriota bacterium
GCCGAGTTCGACATCATGTACGGCGAGGGCGTGTCGCGCGAAGGCGACCTCATCGACATCGCGGTCGAGCACAAGATCATCGAAAAGAGCGGCGCGTGGTTCGCCTATGGCGGCGAGCGGCTCGGCCAGGGCCGCGAGAACGTCAAGACCTTCCTCAAGGAACACGTCGACCTCCGCACCGCGATCGAAGAGAAGGTGCGGAAAGCGCTGGGCATGTCGCGCGAGCCCGAGCCGGCCGCCGTGGCGGTGTAGAGGCGGGTCTTTAGACCCGCCTGGACGTCTTCAGACCCGCCCGACCGACTTGGCTTTCGACACGTCTCTCCTGCATTACGTCATCCAACTGCGACGCCCGTGGTTGGATGACGTGATGATTTTCGCCAGCGCGCTCGGCGCCGCCGGCTTCTTCTGGTGGGCGCTCGCGCTCATCACCGCCGTCTTCCCCGCGCGGCGGGCCGCGGCGTGGCGGCTGCTGCTCGCCGTCGGCTTCACTTTCTTGATCTGCGACCAGGTGTTGAAACCAATCTTCGATCGGCCCAGGCCGTTCGAAGTGATTCCTGCGGTGCCGGTGATCGACGCCAGGCCGGCCACGCCGTCGTTTCCTTCCGGCCACGCTGCGATGGCGATGGCCGGGGCGATCGCCGGGGCACGCATGCTGCCGCCGGCCGGCTGGGTGCTCTGGCCGTTAGCGGCGGTCGTCTCGGTCTCCCGGGTGTATGTCGGCGTGCACTGGCCGAGCGACGTGGTCGCCGGCGCCCTCGTAGGGTTCGCCTGCGCGTGGTTCGCGCTGGGAGGGCACAAGCCTCAGAAGCCCCAAAATCCTGGTAATGGCATAGAGTAAATGGGGCCCATGCGCATCCTGATTGCCGAGGACGACGCCACTTCGCGCACCGTGCTGACCGCCCTGCTGACCAAGGAGGGCTACGACGTGACGGCCACGGCCGACGGCGAGCAGGCCTGGCGGATCTTGAAGCAGCCCGCCGCGCCCCCGCTGGGCATTCTCGACCTGATGATGCCGAAACTCGACGGGTTGGAGGTCGTGCGCCGGGTGCGCGCGCTGCCCACGCAGTGGCCTCCCTACCTCATCATGTTGACCACCAAGAGCGACAAGGTCGACGTGATCGCCGGACTCGGCGCCGGCGCGAACGATTACCTGGCCAAGCCGTTTGACCTGGGCGAGTTACGGGCGCGGGTCGAGGTCGGACGGCGCATGATCGAAATGCAAATCACGCTGGCCGCAAAGGTCGATGAGCTGCGGCTGGCGGTCGAGCAGGTCAAGACCTTGCGCGGCATCGTGCCGATCTGCGCCAGCTGCAAAAATATTCGGGACGACCAGGGCTACTGGAGCCGGGTCGAAAGCTACGTCCGCGATCACACGGAAGCCGAGTTCAGCCACGCCGTCTGCCCCGACTGTATGAAGAAGCTGTATCCGCAATTCGTGGACGACGAAGACAAGATCGACCGCTGAGTGGTGTCGTGTCTAGGACTTGGCCGCCGCGACGGGGTCGAGGTGTTTGTTTCTTACCGCGAGGATCTCGTCGATGCACCTCATGAAGACCTCCACCACCGCCGGGTCGAACTGCGTGCCGCGCCCTTCCTCGATGATCCGCAGCGCGATGTCGATCGAATAGGCCGGCTTGTAGGACCGCTCGCTGGTTACCGCATCAAAGGTATCGGCGACGGCGCAGATGCGTCCCCACAACGGAATGTTCTCGCCGGCCAGTCCGTCCGGATAGCCCGTGCCGTCCCATCGCTCGTGATGGCTCAAGGCGATCACGCGGCCGGCCTGCAGCAACTCCGAGGTCGAGTTCTCGAGAATCATCCCGCCGATGGCGGCATGCCCGCGCATGACCTGCCACTCCATGGAATCCAGGCCCGACGCCTTGGACAGGATGATGTCCGGCACGGCGATCTTCCCGAGGTCGTGCATGCGGCTGGCATGCTGGATCAGCTCGACCTCGCCTGGCGGCAGCTTGAGCCCGCGGGCGATCACCGCGCAGTAATGGCTCATCCGCTCGATGTGCCGCGCCGTCACCTTGTCCTTGTACTCGGCGACGATCGCCAGCCGGTCAACGGTGTCGAGGTGCGCGAGGTAGGCCAGGCGCTGCGCGTCGGCCATTTGTTCGAGCGCCACCCGCAGGCTGGCGGTCCGTTGCCTGACCAGTTGCTCGAGCTGCGCCTGGTGGCTTTTCAACGCGTCCTGCGTCTCCTTCAACTTCAAGAGCGACGAGGAGCGGATGCGGAACTCGGTTTCATCGACTGGCTTGCCGATGAAGTCGCTGGCCCCCGCCTCGACCGCGCGCAGGCGATCGTCGCGGCTGTCCATCGACGTCAACACGATCACGGGAATGTCGCAGACCGCCGGGTCGCGCCGGATCCGGCGGCAGACCTCGAAGCCGTCGAGTCCGGGCATCACGACGTCGAGCAGGACCAGGTCGATGCCGAGCCCCAGCTTGGCGAGCGCTTCGATGCCGTCGCTCGCGGTCTCGACTTCGTGGCCCACCGCCTGCACGATCGCCTGCGTGACGGCGCGGGTCGCGTCGTCGTCGTCGACGATCAGAATGCGCTTGAGCCGATCGGGTGGCATGTAGATCATGCGCGGTGTCTCAATCAGTCCCGACCGCGCTCCAGCGCGGCCGACCGTCGAATCAATTCGAGATCGCTTTCCAGTTCCGTGAGGATCGGCTCACACTGATCGAACGAGCCGGTGCGGATCTCGCGGATGATGTCCACGCAGCCGCGCACGAACGTCGAGGCGCCAACCGTTGCCGCGCTGCCGTGCAGGGTATGCGCCACCCGATGCACGGTGTCGCCGTCCTTGCGCGCCACGCCGTCCCGGAGGGCGGCCAGACGGACGGCCGTATCCTGCAGGAAGATCGGCAGCACGTGCGCGGCGAGTCCCGCCGACGCGCGGGCCTCGAGCTTGCGCAGGTGGTCCAGCACTTCCGCGCCCGGATCGGGGCGCGGCTTGGCGGGCGGCGGCGCCGGCGCCGGCACCACCGCCGCGGTGCGGCTCGCCTCGCGGCCGCGGAGCAGGAGCAGCAACGCCCCGAACACCAACACCGCTGTTGCGACCAGGAAGATGACCGCTTGGCTGGTCATCACGCATTACCCGGTGGTCTCAGGCGCTGCAAGCTCTGCCGGCAATATTCCACCACCTGCTTCGCGCTCAAGTCGGCGGCAAATTCCTCGGTGAAATCGAGCGTGTGCCGCTCCCAGTCACGAACCACGTTTTGATACTCCACGCACGCACGGCCGGCGTCACCCTCAGCGCCATAGAGATTTCCCAACCAAAGGCGCGCCAGCGCGAGCGAATCGTTCAGATACAACGCACGGCGAAGCGACTCGCCCGCCTCGGTCGTGCGCCCGCTCCAGGCGGCAATCATACCCTGAAGCAAATGCGCCCGGGCCTCGAGCGGGTTCAGGCGCAAGGCGTGGCGGGCCTGCTCGTCGGCTTCCTGATATCGGCCTCGATGCGCGTAGACGCCGCCGAGCAGCAGGTACGCGGGCACGTAATGGGGACTGGATGCAATCAATTCGTGAAGCGACTCTTCGGCCCCCGCCCACGCTTCCGCGCGAAAGGCGGCCAGGCAGCGCTCGTACAGGCCACCCGCCACATCCGCCAGCGGACTGGAGCGAGGCGGTGGCACCGGTGCCGCGGCCCGCGCCACGGGAATGCGCGTCCTGGACAGCCGGCGGTTGCGATAGCAAAAGACCCCGTCGTGCTCGACCAACCTGAAACCCCGTGCCGGTTCCCACAGCGACTCGGAGTGTCCCAGCAGCAGGTATCCTCCGTCGTTGACCGCGCCGTATAAATCCTGGACGAGGCGGCTCACCCGTTCCGGACGGAAATAGATCGCAACGTTCTTGCAAAACACCAGATCGTAACGCGGCGACTGCGCCTCCGCCAGGCGCGTGAGGTTGCCGTACTCGAACCGAACGCGGCGTCTGATGTCGTCGTTCAAGCGAAAGTCCGGGCCGGCGGCCTGGAAATAGCGGCGCCGTTGGTCGGCGTCGACGTTGCGAAGCGCGCGCGCCGAATAGATGCCACGCCGCGCCGCGTCGAGCGCTTCGGTGTTGACATCGGTGCCGACGATGTCAAAGGTGCCGGGCGGGTAGGCGCCGTACAGCCCCATCTCTGACAGCGTCAACGCGATCGAGTACGGTTCAGCGCCGGTCGAGCACCCCGCGCTCCAGATGCGCAACCCCGCCTTGCGGCCCGCATCTAGCTCGGCCAGCAGGGCCGGCAGAATGTGAAGCCGAAGCAGGCGGAACTGCGAGCCGTCGCGGAAGAAACAGGTTTCGGTCACGGTCAGCAGGTTGATCAACTTCGCGAGCTCATCCTCGGCAGGCCGCTTACCCAGGTGATCGTAGTAGTCGTCCACCCGTTCGAGCTCCAGCTGCTTCATGCGGATCTGCAGCGAGGCGAGCAACGACGCGCGATGAGTCTCGTCGAGGTGGAGCCCGCACTGCGCTTCGATCAGGTCCTGGAACCGAAGAAACTGCGCCTTCGATAGCTGGCCGGCGGCGGCACGTGGCGCGGCGGCGGATCGGGCGGTCATTGACGCGACGGCCGCACGCGCTCGGCGTGCAGGGCGAGGAGGCTGCGGGCAATTCCCGCCGGCGGCAGCACGTGTTGCGCGGCGCCGAGATCGATGGCCGCGCGCGGCATCCCGAAGATCGCGCAGCTGGCTTCATCCTGGACGAGGGTGACGCCTCCCGCCCGGCGAATCGCCAGCAGTCCGGCGGCACCATCGGTTCCCATGCCGGTCAGCAGCACACCGGCAGCGCGCGCTCCGTACGCCCGCGCCACCGACAGGAACGCCACGTCCACGGAAGGCCGGCAGCCCATGACCGGTTCATCGTCGTGCAGGCGGACGCGGCCCCCCGGCTGCACCTTCAAGTGGGCCGAGGTCGGCGCAAAGAGCACGTGACCGGACTGCAGCACGTCGCCGTCGTCGGCGATCTTGATCGGCAACGCACAGCGGTGCCGCAACCAGCTGATCAGCCCGGTCACGAAACCGTCGGAAATGTGTTGCACCACGAGCACGGCAGGCGAATAGTTGGCCGGCAGCGACGACAGCAGCTGCTCGACGACGCGCGGCCCGCCGGTCGATGCGCCAATCGCCACGACGGCGGCGGCGCCGCGAGCGTTGAGGCGCGACTGCGGCCGCTGATCCAGCGACGGAGCGCCCATGATGTGCGTGACGACCGTCACCTGGGCCAGCGCCTTGACCTTGTCGACCAGCGCGCCCGCCGCGGCCGTCCAGTGCGCATCCGGCATGGGCGTGGGTTTCTCGACGATGTCGAGCGCACCGGCCGCGAGCGCGTCGCTGCGCGTGTACGAGCCGCCGCGCTCGAAGAAGGAACTGAAAAAGAGGATGGGCGTAGGATGGCGCGCCATGATGCGCTGGGTCGCCTCCATGCCGTCCATGCCCGGCATCACCAGGTCCATCGTCACGAGATCGGGCTTGAGCCTGGCGGTCAGCTCGAGCCCTTCACTGCCGGTCGCCGCCATGCCGACCACGCGAATGCCCGGGTCCGACTCCAGCACGCTCTTGAGCACGTCGCGCGCGACCTTCGAGTCGTCCACGATCAGCACGCGGATTTCCGGCGGGACGGGCGCGAAGTCGTCAGGCACGATCGTGGCGCCCCTCGGCGCCGGATGAATAGGGAGACGGCGCCAGTGCCTCGCGGGCGATCAGGCGGCGCACCGTTTCGAGAATCTGGGTCTGATCGAACTCGCGCTTGCTGACGTAGGCATTCGCGCCGACCTCGAAGCCGCGCCGGCGATGCTCCGCCGAATCGCGCGAGCTCACGATGATGACGGGGATTTCGCAGAGCCGTGCGTCGGCCCGCACGCAGGCGGTCAATTCGAACCCATCCATGCGCGGCATGTCCACGTCGGAGATCACCAAATCCCAGTCGGTCTGCCGCAACACCTCGAGCGCCTCCAGTCCATCGTGCGCGATTTGCGTGTCGTACCCTGCTGCGAGCAGAATACCCCGCTCCAGTTCGCTGGCGACCAGCGAGTCGTCTACCACGAGCACTCGCGCGGAGCGTCGCGCTGCCGGCGCCGGGGCCGGCGGGCGGGCGCTGTAGACAGCGGC
>JANOZI010001062.1:0-2783 GCA_031429375.1 Acidobacteriota bacterium
GTTTCGTGCCCGATCCAACTGGCGCGCCCGCTGCCGTCGCGGACACCGTGGCTGCCGCGCCGGTTCAGACCAGGCCCGCCCCGGCGCCGGCAAAGGCCGGTCCGCCGGCCCCCGCGCCGGCCGCTGCACCGCCCCCCGTGCCGGCGCCGCCGCCACCGCCGGTGGCCACCCAGCCGATCGTGACTGCATCCACGGGCGGGAAGCCGGCGATCGATCGGCTGTTTCACTTGATGGTCGAGGCCAAGGCCTCGGACCTGCACCTGTCGACCGGCATGCCGCCGCTCATCCGCAAGGATGGCAAGATGCAGCCGCTCGACCCCAGCGTGAGCGCGATGGCGGCGGCCGACGTCGAGGCGCTGCTCGATCCGGTCATGCCGGAGAAGAACCGGGAGGAATTCGAACGTCGCCACGACACGGATTTCGCGTACGAGATCAAAGGCCTCGCCCGCTTCCGCGCCAACGTCTTCCTCGATCGCAAGGGCCGGGGCGCCGTGTTCCGCGTGATTCCGGCGAAGATCCTCAGCGCCGAAGAACTCGGCTTGTCGCCGCACATCCTGAAGCTGTGCAAGCTGCACAAAGGGCTCGTGCTGGTCACCGGCCCGACCGGTTCCGGCAAGTCGACGACGCTGTGCGCGATGATCGACTACATCAACAAGAACCGCACCGACCACATCATCACCATCGAAGACCCGATCGAGTTCGTCCACGAGAACAAGGGATGCCTGATCAACCAGCGCGAGGTCGGCACCCACACCGGCGGCTTCAAGGACGCGCTGCGCGCGGCGATGCGCGAAGATCCCGACATCATCCTGGTCGGCGAGCTGCGTGACCTGGAAACAGTCGCGATCGCGATCGAGACCGCCGAAACCGGTCACCTCGTGTTCGGCACGCTGCACACGACCACCGCGGCGTCGACCGTCGATCGGGTGATCGATCAGTTCCCGACTGAACAGCAGGCGCAGATCCGCATCATGCTGTCGGAGTCACTGAAGGGCGTGATTGCGCAGAACCTGTGCAGGAAAATCGGCGGCGGCCGCATCGCCGCCCTCGAGGTGATGCTCATCAACCGCGCGATCTCGAATCTCATTCGCGAGGGCAAGACGTTCCAGATCCCGTCGATGATGCAGGTCGGCCGCGCCCAGGGCATGGTGGCCCTCAACGACGCGTTGATGGAGATGGTGACGAAGAAGCTGGTCGAGCCGGAAGAGGCGTTCCTGAAAGCCGTGGACAAGGCCGGGTTCGAGGGCTTGCTGAAGCGCGCCAACATCGACACCAAGTTTGCGCAGGCGGCGGCCGCGATCTGAGGCTACTTCGACGCGCAGCGGCGCGCGAGCACGATGTCCATCAGGCCCGGTGTGCCCGAGCGGCCCTTGCGCCGAAGCCGGGGCTTACGCTCCACCTGTTCTTTCGCGCTGTTTGTCGATGTCGCGTCGCGCATTTTACGGGCGAGCTCTCGTGCATACTGTTGCAACGCCTTGCGCAGCGACAGTGGCAGACGCTGTTCGACCACGTCGTAGATGCCTTCGTTCGCGTTCATCGGTACAAAGATTCGGGAATCCTCTACCCACCAACCACGGACCTTCGGCGCCTCGGTGGCGCGCTTCGCTCTGTGTGATGGACGTTTTGGGGGCACCATGCCGTCAAAACGTGCAAGAAGACTGCCGCTCCGGGTAAGCTCAACACCCTTTGCCCGTCCCGCACGCCTGCCACGATCGCCAATTCACGAGCCATGTGCAATCGGGAACAGCCCAGACCCTGGTCGAGCTGTAGCGTCATTGGATTGAGTGACGCTGTCGGAGCAGTGAGCGTCACCGGCTGGCCGGAAACCAATAAGGAGACTCGCGATGAATCTGATCGTTCTGCTAATCATCCTTCTGCTGCTGTTCGGCGGAGGCGGTTTCTACCTCGGGGGACCAGCGGTGGGCGGTGGCCTTGGCGCCATCATTCTCATCGTGCTGATTGTCCTGCTCGTGAGTGGCAAACGGCTATGAGTCGCCATTGGTCGCGTGTTGCCCTCATCGGCGCGTTCGCCGCGCTCCTTTCAAACCCTGCCACGCTGTCGGCCGCCGGGTTCGCACCATCGTTGGGTTTGGCCGCGCACTACGCGGCACTGGCCGGCGGGCCCGCGGCTGGGGCGGTGACGTGTACCGATTCCACGGTCTTCGGAGATGTCGGCGTCGTGTTTCCCGGCACCTTCGTGGGGACCGCCAATTGCACGCTCTTGGGAACCCTCAATAACAACGCCACGGCGGCGTACGCTGACTTCCTCGCCGCGTACAACGCGCTGCAGTTCAATGCCCCGTGCGACCAGACGCTGACGGGTACGCTCGCGGGCGTGACGCTTTCCCCAGGTGTCTACTGTTTCACGGCGGCCGCGACGCTGACAGGCACGCTGACGCTCAATGGGCCGGCGGACGGAGTCTGGATTTTCAAGATCGGCACCGGCGGGACCGGCGCGCTCACCGGCACCAACTTCTCGGTGGTCATGGCCAGCGGCGGGCAGCCGTCCAACGTGTTCTGGGCACCGAGTACCGGCGCAAGCATGACGACTTCGTTGTTCCAGGGCAACATTCTCGCCGGTGACGTCGTCGACGGGTCCATTACCTTGACCGGTGGCACCTTGGTCGGTCGAGCCTTGGCGAACGTGGCCGTGACGATGACGAGCTCCAGTGTCATCGGGCAGTAACATGTAAGTCTGTACTCGCGAAGGATGGAAAAGGACCCGCGAGGGTCTTTTTTCTTTTCAGGCTCTGTACGTTGGCGCACGGAACCTCCCGGGATGG
>JANOZI010001063.1:0-4981 GCA_031429375.1 Acidobacteriota bacterium
CCGCGCGACGCGCGGCCTCGGCCTGGGCTTGAGCCTCGTCCGCGCCTACATCGAAGCCCACGGCGGAACGGTCGAGGTTGAAAGTGCCCTCGGAACGGGCACTACCTTTACAATCCGCCTCCCTGCCTAGAACCTCAGTGCGGAACCTTCGTGCGGAACCCCCGTGAGGAACCTTCGTGAGGAACCCTCGTGAGAAACATTACACCGATGTAATGCTGCGGTAACGCTCCTGCAAGGCGGTCCGACGTCTCAATAACAGAGCCAGAAAACTACTGGCTTGGGACTTCGGGCTTGAGACCTGAGTAAAGGTCGCAGGCCCAGGTCCCAATCCCAAGTCTCAAGCTATTGAGGAGCATGAAATGACCCGTTCGCATTTGAGAGTTGGAGCGCTGACATTCGGTTTGGGCCTCGCGGCGGCAGGCACGTGGTCGAGCATGTCGGCGAATTCTGTTCACGAAGCTGCCACGGTGGCCCCGATAGCCGCTGCACCGGTTGCGCCTGCCCTGAGCGACTCAAGAGTTGCCGGAGTCGAAGGGGCGCAGGGCCGTGCCATCACCGAAGGATTCGCGGACGTCGTGGCCAGGGTCACCCCGGCCGTGGTCACGATTCGGACCGAGCGCGCCGCGTCACCGCAAATGACGCAACTGCCGCAGCTGCCTGAGGGGTTCCCGTTTGGCGATCTCTTCGGACAAGGACAAGGGCGCGCGCCGCGCGGCGGCCGGCCGATGCCGGGGCCCATGCAGCGCGGGCTCGGTTCGGGTGTCATCGTCAGCACTGATGGATACATCCTCACCAACAATCACGTCGTCGAGCAGTCAGCGCGCATTCAGGTCGAGCTGTCCGATAAGCGCGTGGTCGATGCGAAGCTGATCGGGGCCGACGCGCCGAGCGACCTGGCGGTCCTGAAGATCGACGCCGGCAACCTGCCGGTGGTCAGAGTCGGCGATTCGTCGGCGATGCGCGTGGGCGACGTCGTGCTCGCGGTCGGCAACCCGCTCGGCGTCGGCCAGACGGTCACGATGGGCATCGTCAGCGCCAAGGGCCGGGCGACCGGACTGGGTGATGGCAGTTACGAAGACTTCCTGCAGACGGATGCGCCGATCAACCAGGGTAATTCCGGCGGCGCGCTGGTGAACACCGCGGGCGAGCTCGTCGGGATCAACTCGCAGATTCTCTCGCCGTCGGGCGGCAACATCGGCATCGGGTTCGCCGTGCCGTCGAACATGGCGAAGAACGTGATGGAGCAGCTCGTGACGAACGGCCGCGTGCACCGCGGCAAGCTCGGCGTGACGATCCAGAGCATGACGGGCGACCTCGCGGCGGGGCTCGGTCTCGACAAGACGACCGGCGCGCTGGTGAGCGACGTCACCCCGGGCGGCGCCGCCGCGAGGGCGGGGCTGAAGCGCGGCGACGTGATCGTGGGCTTCCAGGGCCGAGCGGTGACCGACAACAACACGTTGCGCAACGAGATTGCGGCGACGAAGCCCGGCAGCACGATCGCGCTGCAGGTGTTGCGCGACGGCAAGACCAGCGAGCTGAAGGCGACACTCGAAGAGATGGCGGCTGCGAAAGACGTGTCCGGCCGTAGCGAGGGCGGGCGCGAAGGGTCGGGCAAGTTCGGCATGACGGTCGAACCGCTCACACCCGAGATTGCCAGGCAGCTCGAGCTCGACGCCGACGTGCGCGGCGTCGTGATCAGCGGCGTCGACCCTTCCGGCGCGGCGGCATCCGCCGGCCTGAGGGAAGGCGACGTGATTCAACAGATCAACGGCAAGGCCGTGAAGTCGGTTGAAGACGTGAGGGCTGGGCTGGACGCGGCGTCGAACAAGCCCGCGGTCTTGCTGATCACCCGGGATGGCGCCTCCACGTTCGTCCCGCTCCGCGCTGCAAAAGGCTGAGGGCGTCCTGAGCCTGTCGACGCACGCGCGCCGCGCGAGTAACATGGTCGGATGCGCCTCGATAAGCGTCTCAAGGAGGCGCATCCGGACCTCTCGTGGCGGCAAGTCCGCGAGGCTATTGAAAAAGGGCAAGTCGGCGTCGCCGGCCGGGTCCAACGGGATCCCGGCCTCGACGTGTCATTAACGGCGGCGATCAACCTCGATTTGAATCGCCCGGCGCAGCTCAAAGTCCGCGCCCCTTTCGACATCCTTCACGAGGACGAGCACGTGCTCGTGATCAACAAGCCCGCGGGACTCCTTTCTATTCCCTCCAGTCCAGGTCTTGGCGGCAGCGAAGACACGGTGCTTCGCCGCGTGCGCGAGTACATGGCGTTCAAGCGCGGCCACAAGACCTACGTCGGCATGCTGCACCGGCTCGATCGCGACACCTCGGGGTCGCTCGCGGTGGCGCTGTCGAAGGACGCGCACGCCGCCGGCCGCGAAATGTTCAAGCATCACAAGTTCGAGCGTCACTATCTCGCTCTGGTGCAGGGCATTCCCGATCCGCCAAGCGGCACGATCGACGCGCGCATCTCGACCGGCTACCGCAGCGGCCGCCGCAAGCTCGTCGACGAAGACGACGAGGGTCTCGAGGCGGCGACCGATTACCTGGTAAGGGAAAAGCTGATGGGCGCCGCGCTGCTCGAGCTGCGGCTGCACACCGGACGGCAGCATCAGATCCGCCTGCACCTCGAAAGGCTCGGGCATCCCCTGATTGGCGAGCGTGTCTATGCAGCGGCGGCTCCGCGCAAGGTACGTGGGGACAAACCAGGGGGTGGCGACAAGCGTGTGTCCTCTGTGTCGGCGAAGCGCAACATGCTGCATGCGTGGACACTCGCGTTTCCGCATCCACTCCTCGATGCGCGCATTTCGGTCGACGCGCCGCTGCCGGCCGACTTCGAAGCGCTGCTCGCGCGCCTCCGCCACGGCCGGCCGCGATAGACTTGTCCGCGATGCGTCCTTCTCGTCTCGCTGCGCTGACTGTCGTTCTGCTCGCCGCGTTCGCAGTTCCCGCTGATTCCCAGACGCCGGTGTCATCGCCGGACGGCCGCCGCCACATTGCGGCGTTGCCCGCAAACGGCCCGATCACCATAGACGGCGTGCTCGACGAAGAGGTCTGGCTCAAGGCCGTGCCCGCCAGCGGATTCATCCAGGCCGATCCCCATGAAGGGCAGCCGGCCTCCGATGTCACCGAAGTGAAGGTGGCCTACGACACCGACCATCTCTACGTCGCCGTGCTGTGCCGCGACGCCGACCCGTCCGGCATTGTGGTCAACGAAATCCGCAAAGACTTTGCGGGCCGCGATCAGGACACGTTCGATGTGCTGCTCGATACCTTCGGCGATCGCCGCAACGGCTTCGTGTTCTCGACCAATGCGGCCGGCGCCAAGTCTGACACGCAGATCGCCAACGAGGGCCGCGACGTCAACACCAACTGGGACGCGGTGTGGTGGGTCGAATCACGCCGCACGCCGGAAGGATGGACGGCGGAGTTCCGCATCCCTTTCAAGACGCTGCGGTTCGAAACCGGCGAGGGACGGAGCTGGGGGATCAACTTTGCGCGGCGGGTCCGGAAGAAAAACGAGATCAGCTACTGGTCGCCGGTGTCGCGCGCCTATTCGATTTTTCGCGCCTCGGCGGCCGGCGATCTGATCGGCCTGCCCGCGCTGCGACGCGGGCGCAACCTCCGCATCAAGCCCTTCCTGGTCGGCGGCGCGCTGCGCGGGGTGGGCGAGCGCACGTACGATCCGGATTTCACCGGGGGCGTCGACTTCAAGGCCGGTCTCACCCCCTCGCTCACGCTCGATGTCACCATCAACCCCGACTTCGCCCAGGCCGAAGCCGACGAACAGCAGGTCAATCTCACCCAGTTCAGCCTGTTCTTCCCCGAGAAGCGCGAGTTCTTTCTCGAAAACTCCGGCATCTTCTATTTCGGGGACATTCCCAGGAACCAGCGCCAGACCACGCGCTTTCGTCCGCCCGAGGAAGACCTGCTGCTCTTCTTCAGCCGCCGCATCGGCTTGAGCGACAGCGGCGTGCAGCAGCCGCTGTACGGCGGCCTCCGCCTGACCGGCCGCGCCGGCGCCTTCGGCGTCGGCTTGATGACGATGCAAAGTGAGGAGAATCAGGGGAAGGCGGGCAACAACTACACGGTGTTGCGCGTGAGGCGCGACATTCTCAAGAGCTCCGACCTTGGCGCCATCGTGCTGTCGCGCCAGCCGTCAGGAGACAGCCGCGACTTCAATCGCGTGGCGGGCGTCGACGCCAACTTCCGTTTCTTCAAGAGCCTGAGCATCAACGGCTTCGCGGCCCGCTCGGATTCTCCGGGCGTGACGACCAACCAGAATTCAGGCAAGGCGTCGATCGGCTGGGAAGACAGCAGCAAGCGCCTGCAGGCGTCGATCATGACGATCGGCGAAGGCTTCAAGGACGATCTGGGGTTTGTGCGCCGCTCGGGAGTGACGCGGCAGTTCTGGGATTGGGCGTCGTTCTGGCAGCCGGAATGGCTGCGCACGCGCGGCATCCGGCAACTGCAGCCGCACGCGCGAATGTTTCATTACGACGATTCGTCGGGCAATCTCGTCTCGCGCACGATCCACATCGCCAACCAGACCACCTGGAACAACGCATCGTTGCTGGAATATGCGTTCGAACCGCGCGTCGAGGCGATCTCGCGGCCGTTCACGATCTCACCCGGCGTAGTGATCCCGCCGGGGCGCTACGACTGGATTCAGCACCTCTTTCTGTTCGAAGGCGATCACAGCCGCAAGCTGTCGGGGTCGATCCGCGGCAACCTCGGCCAGTTCTGGAGCGGAACGCAGAAGACGACCCAGATCAGCCTGCTCTATCGTCCGACGTACCGCGTGGTGTTCGACCTCGGCGTGCAGGTCAGCGACATCGATCTTCAGATCCCGCATCAGTCCTTCACGACCACGCTGGTCAACTTCCGCAGCGGCTATTCGTTCAGCACCAGCACGTTTCTCGACGCGCTGGTGCAGTACCGCACGGACGTCAAACAGTTCTCCGCCAACCTGCGGTTCAAC
>JANOZI010001064.1:0-13807 GCA_031429375.1 Acidobacteriota bacterium
GGCGGTGGCGTATGTCGCACGCAACGAGCATTATCGCGAAACCCTCGGCAGCACCTCGTTCAAGGTGCAGGAGTTCGAGCCGGACCGCCTCAAAGTACAGCTCGAACTGTCGGAACGGCCGGTCGACGGCTGGCTCAAGACCGACGAAGTGAAGGCGCGCCTCACCGTCGCGCATTTGTTCGGCGAGGCGGCGGGCCAGCGGCGGGTTGAAGGCGAGATGACGTTGACACCCGCACTGCCGGCGTTCAGCCGGCACGCCGGCTACCGGTTCCAGATCGGGCAGACGCTGACCGAGCCGTATCGACAAACCCTGGCAGGCGCCGTCACAGACGACGCCGGCGCCGCAACGCTCAACCTGGATCTGAAACGCTTCGTCGGCCGCGCGTATCACCTTCGTGTCCTGGGCCTCGCCTTCGAGGCCGAGGCCGGCCGCAGTGTGGCCGTCCAGAACAGCGCGATCGTCTCGGATGCGGACTATCTGATCGGCGTCAAGACCGATGGCGATCTTGATTTCGTTCAGCGCGGGACCACGCGCGATGCGCAGTGGCTGGCGGTGAACCAGCAACTGGCGCCGGTCGCCGCCGGCGGGCTGAGCCTGGAATGGGTGCAGCGGAGATTCGTCTCGGTTCTGACCCGTCAGAGCAACGGCACCTATCGATACGTTTCGCAGCGGCGGGAGGTCGTGCGCGACACCCGACCCGCGCGCATTGCCGCCGGCGGCAGCCGCTTCCCGCTGGCGACAGCCGAGCCCGGAGATTTCGTGCTGGTCCTGCGCGATCCGTCCGGCGTCGAGCTGAACAAGCTGTATTACTCGGTGGCCGGTCAGGCCAACCTGTCGCGATCGCTCGAACGCAATACCGAGCTGCAGGTGCAACTGGATAAGAAAGCCTATCGGGGCGGCGACACCATTGCGGTCAGCATCCGCGCGCCCTATGTTGGCGCCGGACTGATCACGATCGAACGCGAGCGCGTCTTTCATTTCCAGTGGTTCACCGCCGCGACCACCAGCTCGGTGCACCGCGTCACCCTGCCGGCGGACTTCGAAGGCAACGGCTACGTCAGCGTGCAGTTCCTGCGCGATCCGGCCTCGCCCGAGCTGTTCATGAGCCCGCTGTCGTACGGCGTCGCGCCGTTTGCGGCGAACCTCGACGCCCGGACGCAGCCGATCACGCTCACGGTGCCCGCACAGGTGACACCGGGCGCGACACTCGTCATGCGGCTGGCCGCGGGCGTGCCGTCACGGGTCGCGGTGCTCGCCGTCGACGAAGGCATTCTGCAGGTCGCGCGTTACCGCAACCCCGACCCGCTGGCGTTCTTCTTCCAGAAACGCATGCTCGAAGTGGAGACGCGGCAGATCCTCGACTTGATCCTGCCCGAGTTCAAGCGCTTCGTGGCGCTCGCTGCCCCCGGCGGCGATGGCGGCGAGAGTGGGTTGTCGCGGCACGTGAATCCGTTCAATCGCAAACGAAAACCGCCCGTCGCGTACTGGTCCGGCGTGATCGACGTTGGCGCGAACGGCCGCGTGCTGCGCTACGCCGTGCCGGACTACTTCAACGGCACACTGCGCATCGTCGCCATCGGCGTCAGCCCGAACCGGATCGGCGTGAGCGAAGCGGCGACCGAAGTCAAAGGCGATTTCATCCTGACGCCCAACGTGCCCGTGATGGCGGCTCCGGGCGACGAATTCATCGTCAGCGTCGGGGTGTTCAACAACAGCGCTGGCAGCGGCGCCATTCGGCTGGACCTGCAAATGAGTCCGGGATTGTCGCTAGTGGGTCCGGCAAGCGTCGACCTGCAGATTGCGGAGAAGAAAGAAGGCGTCGGCGAGTTCCGGCTCAAGGCCAACGCGGCGCTGGGCGCGGCGGCGTTGACGTTCACCGCCCGGCGCGGCGTCACGGAAGCGCGCATCGAAGAAAGCGTCAGCGTTCGGCCGGCGGCCGGTTTTCGTACGCAACTGACGCTGGGGCGCGTCGATCGATCCAGCGCGGTCGTGGCACTGACGCGTGATTTGTTCAGCGAGCGGCGCCAGGTCGAGGCCGCGGTGTCGTCGGTACCGCTGGTCTGGGGCCAAGGGCTCGTGGCATTCCTCGCGGCCTACCCGTATTCCTGCACCGAGCAACTCGTCAGCCAGGGGATGTCAACGTTGATCCTGGCGGCGCGGCCCGAGTTCGGGACGATTCGGAGCGGCGCCCAACCGCTCGACGCGACGTTCTCGATCCTGCGCAGCCGCGCGAACGACAGCGGCGGTTTTGGCTTATGGACATCGTCGCCGCAGACCGCTGAATTCGCGACCGTCTACGCAGCGCACTTCCTGGTGGAGGCCGGCGAGCGCGGCCACAAGGTGCCGGCGGAGATCACCTCAAAGGTCAACGCGTGGCTGATGCGGCTTGCCTCAACACCGGCAAGCACCTTACCGGATGGCCGGCTGCGCGCCTACGCCGTCTACCTGCTGGTGCGCCAGGGGATCAAGCCCAGCGCGGCGTTGTCGAATGTCGAGCAGGAGCTCACGCAGCGGTATGCGAAGGAATGGACCTCCGACCTGGCCGCGGCCTATCTGGCCGCGGCGTACCGGTTGATGCAGCGCACGGCGGATGCCGATCGCATTGTCAGCGGCGTGCCGTGGTCCGCCGAAAAGAAGGTCGCCGGTGAAGAGCTGTATTACGGCGCGGTCGTTCATGATGCGCAGTTGCTGTACCTGCTCTCGCGGCATTTTCCGAATCGGGTCAGCCGCACTCCGCCCGTCGCGCTCGAGACGCTGAGCGCCGCGGTCAGCGGCAATGGCGCAAGCTCGCTCTCCGCGGCCTACACGATGCTCGCGCTCGACGCGTTTTCCAAAGCCGCAGGCGGCGCCGATACCCTCGGGATCGCGGAGATCGCCAGGGACGGCAGCGAGCGAGTCCTGGCACTGCCCGCCGGCGCCATCCCCAAGGTCGCCATCTCGGCGTCGGCGTCGAAGCTGCAGTTCACCAGCCGCGGCCCGCTCGCGGCGTACTACGTCATCAACGAATCCGGCTTCGATCGCCACCCGCCGATCAAAGCGCTCGCCGAAGGTGTCGAGATTGCCCGCGAGTTCCTCGATGCCAACGGCAACCCCGTCACACGCGTCACGGTCGGCCAGGAATTCCTGGTCCGGCTGCGCATCCGCGCCACGCGGCGCGATCGCGAACCCGAAATCGCGATCGTCGATCTGTTGCCGGGCGGCGTGGAGCCGGTGCTGGAGCTGCGTCCCACCGCCGACAGCGGCACGCCGGGAGTTGATCCGGCGCTGCTGTGGCAGCAGGGGCGAGTGTCGCTGCCAATCGGCGTGCCCTCACGATCCGACTGGCACCCCGATCACGTTGATGTCCGCGACGATCGACTCGTGCTCTATGGAGCAGCCACCAGGAACATCGGATCGTTCGTGTATCGCGTAAGGGCCACGAATGCGGGCACGTTCCAGTCGCCCCCGGCGTTTGCCGAGGGGATGTACAACCGCACGGTGGTTGGCCTGGGCCTGGCCGGGAAGTTGGAGATCGTGAAGCCATGATCCGCCTCACGCGCGCGCGCTGGTTGATCCTGGCCGCGGCCCTCAAGCTGCTGGTCCTCGCCGGAATCTGCGGGATCAGATTGTGGCCTCACGCGCCGCTCGCCGATCGCATACCGCTGTCGACGGGCGTGTGGTCGGCCGACGGCGAGCTGCTCCGCATCACCCGATCGGCCGACGATCACTACCGGCTCTGGGTTGCGCTGACGCAGATCTCACCGCTCCTCGTCAACGCATTTCTCTTGAAGGAGGATCGGTGGTTCTACTGGCACACCGGCGTCAATCCCATCGCGCTCGGCCGCGCCGCAGTCCGCTCCTATAGCGGCGGTGCGCGGCAGGGTGGATCGACGATCACGATGCAGCTGGCAAGGCTGACCTATCGGCTGAATACGAGAACACCCGCCGGCAAGCTTCGGCAGGTGACGCTCGCGATGTGGCTGGAGGCGCGGTACTCGAAGCGCGATTTGCTCGAAGCCTATCTGAACATCGTACCGTTCGGCGCGAACATCCAGGGCGTCGGCGCCGCCACGCAAATCTATTTCGGCAAGGCGCCCGACCGCGTCAGCCTCGGCGAAGCGCTCACGCTGGCGGTCATTCCGCAACGGCCGGCAGCACGCGCCGGCCGCGGATTCTCGGAAACCGGTTTGCTGGCGGCGCGGGCTCAATTGGGCGCCCTCTGGTTGAAGCAGAATGGCGGAGACGAAGCGGCCCGCCGGCAGATCGCGTTGCCAATCGTCGCGCGGCCGCGGTTGGCGATGCCCTGGCAGGCGCCGCACTTCGTCGACGCCGTGCTGGCCGGCCAGCCTTCGCCCCTTCGGGGCTACGGCTCGGCAGGCCGGAATGCAGGAGACGGGCGCGTGGTTACGACGATCGATGCCGGCCTGCAGCGGCTCGTCGAGCGCCAGGTTCAAGCGCACCTCGAGCAGTATGGCGACCGCGGCATCCACAACATGGCCGCCCTGGTGGTCGATACGCGTGACATGGCCGTGAAGGCCTGGATCGGATCGGCCGACTATTGGAACGAGGGTATCGACGGCCAGGTCAACGGCGTCACCGCGAAACGATCACCCGGCTCGACGCTCAAGCCGTTCGTCTACGCGCTCGCGCTCGACCAGGGGGTGTTGCATCCGCAAACGATCGTCCGCGACGTGCCCACCTCCTTCGGTCCTTTCACGCCGGAGAATTTTGACGGCCGCTTTCTCGGTCCGATCAGCGCCGAGCAGGCGTTGATCCGCAGCCGCAACATCCCCGCCGTCTGGGCGTCGATGCAGCTGAAGCAGCCGAGCCTGTATCAGTTCCTGCAAAGCGCCGGCGTCAGTCATATGAAGGCCGAATCGTTCTACGGTCTCGCGCTCGTGCTCGGTGGAGGTGAATTGACGATGGAGGAGCTGGCCGGCCTTTACGCGATGCTCGGCAACGGAGGTGTGCTGAAACCGCTGCGCGTCGACTCAAGTCTCACGCACGACGAGGGGGTCCGGTTGCTCAGTCCGGAGGCGGCGTTCATCACCGTCGAAATGCTGCGGCGGCATCAACGCCCCGACGACGACGGAACGATTGCCGTGCGCGGACGATGGCCGATCGCCTGGAAGACGGGCACCTCGTGGGGGTTCCGCGATGCCTGGTCCGCAGGCCTGGTCGGTCCGTACGTGCTCGTCGTCTGGATCGGAAACTTCGACGGGAAGGGGAACCCGGCCTTCGTCGGCGTCGATGCGGCGGCGCCGCTGTTCTTCCGGATTGCCGATGCGCTCAATCTCGCGCGGCCGTCGCAAGCGATGCCGCCCCTCACCCCGCCGCGGGGCGTCAGCAAGGTGGCGGTGTGCGCCGAGAGCGGCGACCTGCCGAACGCACATTGTCCGCAGACCGTCGAGACGTGGTACATCCCGGGCAAGTCGCCGATCCGCGTCAGCCAGTTGCACCGCAGCGTCGCGATCGATCCGCGAACAGGGCTGGCGGTGTGCCCGCCCTATGCGGCGGGGACGCGCTTCGAGGTGTTCGAGTTCTGGCCGTCCGACATGTTGTCGCTGTTCCGGCAAGCCGGCATGCCGCGCCGCGCGCCACCGCGACTACCTTCGTGCATCACCGAAGATCAGTCCGATCCGCCTCGCATCGCCTCGCCCCTGCGCAACGTGAGCTACGCGCTGCGCTCTTCCGCGCCGCACGAGACGATCGCGTTGGAGGCCGGCACCGCGAGCGATGTTCAGCGCGTGTTCTGGTTTGATGGCCGGGCGCTGATCGCGGTGCGCCGGATCGCCGATGGCGCGCTGCCCTGGCGACCCACCACCGCGGGTGTGCACCTGATTCGTGTCGTCGATGACCAGGGCCGGTCGGCCGAACGGGATGTCGAGGTGCGTCTGACGCCGTAAAATAGTTAACAGTTAGGAGTTAACAGTTAAGAGTTACGAGTTGCGCGATTCGGGTGTGCCGATGATCGCGCATTGATTGCGGCGCTCCCAAAGGGCATAGATGGGCAGTTCCAACCCGTGCGCTACTATGGAGCCTGAGGTGGCTGTGGAACGCACGTTCGATCGCATCACGCAGAACCCGGGCGTCCTCGCCGGCCGGGCGGCGATCCGCGGTCTGCGGATCTCGGTCGCGCATGTCGTCAACCTCGTCGCCAATGGGATGACACCGGCGCAAGTCGTCGCGGAGATCCCTGACCTCGAGGAAGAAGACGTCCGCCAGGCGCTCGGCTACGCGGCCGCGCTGGCATCTTGACTCAGGCGCGTTGATCCTGATCGAGGACACGCGCTACCGAGTCAGAAAACTGCCGATCAGACGCGCATAGACAACGGGGCCGGCACGAATGGCTGAAAATCAAGGAGGGCGTGAAGGCTCGAGTCTTTTCTCCCCGTGCGGCCTATAATCATCTCGCCCTTCCATCATGGCGGCTCGCTCCGCGCGGCGGTTGGCGGTTTGTCTGACTCTGGTCATGGCGCTGACCAGTGCGCACCCGCGCGCGCTCACTCTCCTCCACGCGCAATCGCCAGAGCCCCGGATTGCCGGCCGCCCCATCGTTTACTCCGCCGTCGTTGACGGCATCATCCACCCGGTGTCTGCCGAATACATGATGGACACGCTCAACCGGGCGGATGCCGCCGGGGCGGCGCTGGTGGTGTTCACGCTGCGCACGCCGGGCGGGCTGCTCGATTCCACACGGGCGATCGTCTCGCACATGATCGCGGCCAAAACGCCGGTGGCGATCTTCGTCGGCCCGTCCGGCACGCGCGCGGCCTCGGCGGGGTTCATTCTGACGATCGCCGCGGACGTCGCCGCCATGGCGCCCGGCACGCACATCGGCGCCGCCCATCCCGTCGAGGGCGGCGGTCAGAAGATGGACGAGACGATGGCCAAAAAGGCGACCGCGGACACCGCCGCGTACGCCCGCACGCTTGCCACCGTCCGCCACCGCAACGTCACACTCGCCGCGGAGGCGGTGACCGAGAGCCGCGCGTTCACCGAAGCCGAGGCAGCCGCCGCCGTGCCGCCGCTCATCGACGTGGTGGCGCAGGACATTCCCCACCTGCTGCTGCAGCTCGACGGCCGCACCGTCACGCGCTTTGACGGCACGACCGTCGTATTGAGGACCAGCATGGCGGAGATCGTTCCGATCGAGATGAGCCTGCGGCAGCGAGTCTTGAGCGGCGTCGCGCACCCGAACATCGCCTACCTGCTCCTGAGCCTGGGGACGCTGGCCCTGACGATCGAGTTATGGAGTCCGGGCGCGATTCTGCCCGGGGTCGTGGGCGGCGTGTCGCTGCTGCTGGCGTTCTTCGCGTTCTCGGTGTTGCCCATCAACTATGCCGGGCTGCTGCTGATCCTGTTCGGACTGGTGCTGCTCGTGCTCGAGATCAAGGTGACGAGCTACGGCTTGCTGACGACGGGCGGCGTGGTCAGCCTGATCTTCGGATCGATGATCCTGATGGATTCGTCGCTGCCGGAATTGCAGTTGAGCCTTCGCGTGGTCCTGCCCGTCGTGCTCGGGTTCGCGGCGATCGCGATGTTTCTCGTCAGGCTGGCGGTCGCCGCCCAGAGGCAACCGCCGGTCCTGGGCCCGGCCGCCATGGTCGGAGAGCCCGGTGAGGCGCTGACCGCCATTGCCCCCGAACGCGGCGGGAAGGTCGCCACGCACGGAGAGATCTGGAACGCGACCGCGGGCGAGTCGATCCCCGAGGGCGCGCGCGTCAGGGTCACCAAGGTCGACAGACTGACGCTCGTGGTTCGTAAGGACTGAGGCCCATCATGTTGACTCCGCTCGCGATTCTGCCGTTGATCGTCGTCCTCTACTTGATCAGCTCGATCAAGATCCTCGCCGAGTACGAACGCGGCGTCATCTTCCGCCTCGGCAAGCTGCTGCCGCAGCCGAAAGGCCCCGGCCTGATCTTCGTCTTCGCGCCGATCGATCGCATCGTGCGGGTGGGCCTGCGCACCGTGGTGCTCGACGTGCCGCCGCAGGATGTGATCACGAGAGACAATGTTTCGGTCAAGGTCAACGCCGTCGTCTACTTCCGGGTGATGGACTCGCTGAAGGCGATCGTGGAAGTGGAGAACTACAACTATGCGACGTCGCAGCTGTCGCAGACGACGCTGCGAAGCGTGCTGGGCCAGGTCGACCTGGATGATCTGCTCTCGAGGCGAGAGCACTTGAACCAGGAGCTCCAGCAGATTCTCGATCAGCGCACCGATCCCTGGGGAGTCAAGGTGTCGGCCGTCGAGGTCAAGCACGTCGATTTGCCGGAGAACATGCAGCGCGCGATGGCGCGGCAGGCGGAGGCCGAGCCGGAAAAACGCGCCAAGATCATCCACGCCGCGGGCGAGCTCGAGGCCTCGGAAAAACTGTCGCAGGCGGCCGGGGTGATCGCCACCGAACCGATCGCCATCACCTTGCGCTACTTGCAGACGTTGACCGAGATCGCGGCCGAAAAGAACTCGACGATCATCTTTCCGCTGCCGATCGAAATGCTGCACCTGTTGCAGCAGGTCACGGCGAAAGCGCCGGGCCGCCAGCCTTAAATAGCCGCTTCGCAAAAGCCGCCCGCTAACCGGCCAGCAAAGCGGCCATTATTCACGGCTATTCGGTTCTTGAACTGCCTGTAAATGACTGCTATACATGGTAGTTGTGAGCAGTAAAGGCGCTGGAAATAAAGCGGCCAAAATAACGGCCACTGACCGTGGGGAGAACCCTTCCGCGATGGAGCCACTCGTGCTCTCAGAAGGCTCACGGCATCGGGGGCGGCTGAACGACATCGTCGTTGAGCTCGCCGCTGCCTCTGCTGGGTTTCGTCGGAGCCTGCCCACAGGCATCGTCGCGGCGCTCGCGGACCTGGTGCGCGCGATGAACTGCTACTACTCAAATCTCATCGAAGGACACTACACGCATCCGATCGACATCGAGCGTGCGATGAAAGACGACTACAGTGCCGATCCTGAAAAGCGAAATCTGCAGCTCGAAGCCAAGGCTCACGTTGTTGTTCAGCATTGGGTCGATCAGGGCGGCGTCAGGGGGAAAGTCTTCGCCGATGAATCGCTGCGTGAGATGCATCGGCGCTTCAGCGAACTGTTGCCGGATGAATTGCTGGTTGTGTCTGACCCGGACACAGGCAGGAAGGTCACAGTCGTAGCCGGCGAGCTTCGCCAGGACGACATTAGGGTCGGACGTCACCTCGCTCCCAGCCCCGGCGCGGTCCCGCGTTTCATGGTGCGCTTTGCAGAGGTCTATGGAAGGTTGGGCCGTTCAGAAACACTCCTGGCTGCGGCTGCCACGCATCATCGGCTTCTGTGGATTCACCCGTTTGCCGACGGAAACGGCCGCGTGGCCCGGCTCATGTCACATGCCAGTCTGCTGGAAACGCTCGACACTGGCAGCATCTGGTCGGTCGCGCGCGGGCTCGCCCGGAACGACGCTGAGTATAAGCAGCATCTCATGAACTGCGATTCGGGACGGCGCAACGAATTGGACGGGCGCGGGAACCTTAGCGAAGAAGCGCTTGCGAACTTCACTGAGTTCTTCCTGCGAACCTGTCTTGATCAGGTTCGTTTCATGGAGCAGCTCGTGCAGCCAGACAGGCTTCGGACTCGCATTCAACTGTGGGCTGAAGAAGAAGTGCGCGCGGGATTGCTTCCCGCAAAGTCCGGACAGGTTCTGGAGGCTGTTCTCTTCAGGGGTGAACTCCCCCGTGGAGACGTTCCGGCACTTCTCGGCGTCAGCGAGCGCGGCGCGCGCCGGGTTGTGTCCGCATTGCTCGAGCGGGGCGTGTTGCAGTCGAAAAGTACGCGCGCTCCGCTGTCGATCACCTTTCCTGCGGCACACGCGTCGCGATGGATGCCGGGCCTGTTCCCCGAACAAACCGACTACGAACCGGGGTAGGAGTCCCGTGTTGACTTTCTATCTCGAGGCAGCGCCATTCGAGTCACCCACGGTCCGCCTACGGTGCACCGTTGGTTCGCTCATGGCAGGCGGTGCACCGCCACCATCTCCCGGAGAGGCTCGGCCAGGCGCGCCGCCACCGTCGCATTGGCCTCACGACTCAAATGCAATCCGTCAAATGCGACGCTGTTGTTGGACAGGTCAACGGCATCAGCGAGGTCAACATACCGGACCAGGGAATTGCCGCCGAACTCGTGCGCGAGCATGGCCGCCAGCGCTTGCTGTTGCGAGCGGTGGCGCTCTGCTTGACCGTAAGCCAGGCGCGGCTGCCCGACCACCAGCACCGGCTTGCCGCGATCGACCGCTAAACGCACCGCGGCGCCAACCGCGGCGCAGTACTGCGACCATGGCGCACTGCAGCCCGCACCGGTATGCGGCGCGGCCTCGACCGGATCGACGATGCGACCGAGCTGGCGCTCGAGCGCCTCGGCGAATACCGACGTCGCATCCAGCGCGCCCGCTGACGTTCGATTCGCGAGTCCGGGCTTGAATACCGGCTTCGCCTCGCCCGCTTGCGCCGGCGACTGCGCGGGGCCGCCGCGCTGGCGGAGGAAGCCCGCTTTCTCCCGCAGCACGAGAGGAAGAATGGGAAAATATCCGGTGGCCCTGAACACCGGCGACGCGTGCCGCTTCAGGCCGAGGTTCGGCGACGCGTCACCGAGCACGTCGTTATAGCCTTCGTACAAGCAGACGATGTCGTAATCGAGATACGCGTAGCTCTGCAGCGTGGGCACGAATGCCGCCGCGCCTTCGCCGTTGAACCCGAGATTCACGACGTGCACGCGCGGATCCGCCAGCGCGCGTTCGAGCTGCGCGGGCAGGGTTTCCGTCACCTCGGCGTCGAAGCCGAATACGGTGCTGCCGCCCAGCATCGCCACGCGGATGTCGCCTGCCTGCTTGCGGCCGGCCACCGGCCCGCGATAGCCGTGGCGGTTCAGCCCGGCCGATCGCTCGACGCGATTGTGTGCATACAGATCCGCGCCGATTAATGCGACAAGCAACAGAGCGAACGAACCCGTCATCGCGACCAGCGTGAATACGGTACGTTTCAGTCGCGACAACTTCATCGTGTCAATTATCGTCGCGGCTCCCGGCCTCAGCAACCTGTCCGCACCCGTCTTGGCCTGAGGCGCAGCCGCTGCTATGCTTCGCCGTGGATACACCCATGAAAATGACTTTGACTGTATCTCTGTGTGCGCTGCTCTTCTGCGGGTCCGCCGGCGCGCAGGACCTGCTCGCGCCGAACAAAGCGGTCGAGCGCGAGATTCGCGGCGGTGAGTCGCACTCCTACGCGATCGCGCTCGCGGCCGGCGACTATGCCGCCGGGTCGATCGACCAGCAGGGCGTCGGCGTCCTGGCCGCCGTCTTTTGGCCCGACGGCTCGCGCATGCGCGGCCTTTCCGGACCCCGTGAAGGCAAGCGCACCTTCGCGTTCATTGCCGAAACGGCGGGCACCTATCGGCTC
The DNA here is from genome assembly GCA_031429375.1 of Acidobacteriota bacterium. GTDB lineage: Bacteria > Acidobacteriota > Vicinamibacteria > Vicinamibacterales > UBA2999 > 12-FULL-67-14b. The sequence goes on from JANOZI010001064.1 coordinate 11,413, forward strand.
GAGCTGCGTGGTCCCACCGAAGCCGAGGTGGCGCAGTACAGCCTGGCCCCCGATGCGCGCGGGAAATACACGCTCCAGATCGACACTCCGCTCTCGCTCGATGAGCGACTGAAGCCGGCACCGCGGACCGACAAGTTTGTGAGCCCGGCGATCGAAGCATTGCGCAAGCAGCTCGCGCACGGACAGAACACGGACGCATTCTGGCAAGCGCAGGCGCGGTCGGGCACCCCGCTCGTCGAGCCGATCGAAAACGACAGTCAACGCGTGCTGGTCACCTTTCTTTGGCGCGGCACCCCCGGCACGCGCAACGTCGCCGTGCTCGGATCCTTCGGGAGCCGGCCGATCGCGGATTCCACGATGGCGCAGATCGAAGGCAGCGATGTGTGGTACCTCACGCTCAGGTTGCCGAGCGGCGCCCGGTTCATGTACTCGCTGTCTCCCAACGACCCGTTGACGTTCGACGGCCCTCGAGCCGCGCAGCGTGCGGCAAGCAGCCAGGGCGATCCGCTGAACCCGAACCGCTGGCAGTGTGCACCGGCGGCCAGCCGCTACGAATGCCAGTCGATGGTCGAGTTGCCGGGAGCCCCGCCGCAGCCGTGGATCGTGCCAAACACCGCGAACCCGGCGGGCACGGTCGACAAGCACCGGATCAAGAGCGAGCTACTGAAGAACGAGCGCAACCTGTCTGTCTACACGCCGCCCAACTACCGCGCCGGCGGCGCGCCCTATGCGCTGATGGTCGTGTTCGACGAGGGCGCGTACCTCAATGCCGTGCCGACGCCGGTGATCCTCGACAACCTGATCGCGGCCGGGAAAATTGCGCCGCTGGTTGCGGTCTTGATCGCGAACCCGAACCAGGAAGCACGCAATAGAGAACTGCCGCCGAACCCGGCGTTCGCGGATTTTCTGGCCAATGAGCTCATCCCGTGGGTACGCGCGCGCTATACCGTCACTACCGATCCTCGGCAGACGGTCGTCGCCGGCTCGAGCTACGGCGGGATCGCGGCCACCTACGCGGGCCTGCGTCATCCGGAGATCTTTGGCAACGTGTTGTGTCAATCCGGTTCGTTCTGGTGGGCGCCGGATCACGGCGCCGGTCCGAACGCGGATGCGATGACGGAAACCGGGTGGCTGGCGAAGGAATACATCAAGAGTCCGAAGCTCCCGCTGCGGTTCTGGATGGACGCCGGCGTCTTCGAGGTGGATACCAACGGCGCCGGTGGCGCGATTCTCGAACCGAGCCGCCACATGCGCGACGTGCTCCTCGCGAAGGGATACGAGGTGCACTACCGCCAGTTTGCCAGCGGGCACGATTACCTGAACTGGCGCGGGACGCTGGCGGACGGGTTGCTGGCGCTCGTCGGCAAGAACTGAATCGCCTCAACTGAAGTGGCGATCGCCCGCCTCACCGCTGCTCGAGGAAGGCCTTCGCGCGCGCGATCTCCAGCCGGGTGCCGTCGCCGTTCTTCGAGAGCGCGAGCAGCCTGGTGAAATAGTCCGCGGCGCTCTGCCGGTCACCCGCGGCCAACGCGGCCATGGCAGCGCCATTGAGGCCGCGGAACCGGTTGGGGGTCATCTTCAGCGCCGCCGTGTATTCCTGCAGCGCGGGCCTGGCTTGCCCCATTTCCAACAGCAGATCGCCGAGCAGCTCCCGCATCGGATAAAGACGATTCTCCATCGCCACATGCTTGACGCTGCCGTCTTCGCCGTCGGCGGCTTTTCGCATCAGCGCCGCGGCCTGATCGCGCGCGCCTTCGGCGTGCGCCACCCACGCAGAGATCGCGAGGATCTGCTCGTCCGTACGATCGGCCCAGTAGATCTGCCCAGACGATTGCAGCGCGCGCCGCAGCTCTTGCAGTGCGCCGATCTCGCGCTTGGCGCCGGCGGAGTTGCCGCTGCGGGCCATGCCGAGGCCACGGGCAAAACGCGTCACGGCGTCGGCCTGCGGTTGCCCGGAGCCGGCACTGACCGGCAGCGCTGCGGCGCCGGCCCAGTCCGCGCGCTCGAGCGCGTAACGCGCAGGCATTGCGGCAAGCGCGGTGAAGTTGCCCAACGACGGCGGGCGATCCCCGCGCAGCGGCGTGGCCATGGCCTTGCGAATCATCGCGTCCGCCTTGACGTCCTGCGCCAGCTGCAGGTGCGCGTACACGGTGAAGTCCGCGGCGTGGTAGTAGTCGGGTTGAATCTCGAGCGACGACAGGTTCGACGCGATCGAATCTTCCCAGAGCCCCACCATGGAATAGATGTGCGACGGCATATGCCGCGCGTGCGGCACCGCGGGCGCGATGCCTGCGTAGCGGCGCGCCGCCGGAATGCCGTCTTGCGCCAGCGGCGCATAGTCGTAGGCGTGGATGATGAAGTGCGACACGCCGGGGTGCTGCGGGTTCTGCTCGTA
>JANOZI010001065.1:0-3399 GCA_031429375.1 Acidobacteriota bacterium
CACCCTGCGCATCCGCGTCGACGGCCGGCGGATGGTGCTGCGCGACGACTGGACGGGCACCGTTGACAAGATCAACACCGGCCTGCTGACGGTCCTGATCGAGGCCGGCTACTTTCCGGTCCTGACGCCACCAGGCGCCTCGACCGCCGGTGACGCGATCAATGTCGACGGCGATCGCGCGGCGGCGATGGTGGCCGGCGCGTTTCACGCCGAGGCGCTGGTGATCCTGACGGACCAAGTGGGGCTGCTCGAGAAGTTCCCGGACGAATCGACGCTGATCGCGGCGATTCCCAGGGCCGACGCCGATCGCTTCATGGCGTTCGCCGAGGGACGCATGAAGAAGAAGGTGATGGGCGCCGTCGAGGCCATCGGCGAAGGCGTACGCAAGGTGATCTTTTCCGATGGCCGGATCGACGAGCCCATTTCAAGAGCGCTCGCGGGCGCGGGGACGCATATCGCTTAGCAAGGCACAAGGCAAAAAGGCAGAAGGCAAGAGGCTGAATGAACTGGGCGGAGACTGAAGAACGCATCCTCGGGGGCACGACGGCGCGCCGCGGCGACGTCGTCATCACGCGCGGCGAAGGTTGCTGGGTCTACGACGACGCCGGTAGGAAGTACCTCGACCTCGGGTCGGCCCAGGGCGTGGCGATGCTCGGCCACTGCCACCCGCGCGTCACCGCGGCCATCGCCGAACAGGCCGAAACGCTGACGCTCTGTCCCAACTATCTTTATAACGACAAGCGGGCAGAGTTCGCGCAGGCGCTGGTGGATGTCCTTCCCAAGCACCTACCGCATCTGTTTCTCGCCAACAGCGGCGCCGAGGCGGTTGATGGTGCGCTGAAGTTCGCGCGGCTCGTCACCGGGCGCGCGGCGTTTGTCGCCGCCACCAGGGGTTTTCACGGCCGCACGATGGGCGCGCTCTCGGTTACCTGGGAGCCAAAGTATCGCGAAGGGTTTCTGCCGCTGCTCGAGACCACGCACGTGCAATACAACGACGCGGCGGCGCTCGATCACGCGATCACCGATACGACGGCGGCGGTGATCCTCGAAGTGGTCCAGGGCGAGAGCGGGGTCAACGTCGGGACGCCGGACTTCCTGCAGTCGGCGCAGCGGCTGTGCCGCGAGCGCGGCGCAATGTTGATTGTCGACGAGATCCAGACCGGCTTCGGCCGCACCGGCAAGTGGTTCGCCATCGAGCATGCGGCGGTCGCGCCGGACATGCTGTGCCTCGCCAAGGGCCTCGGCGGCGGGTTCCCGATGGGGGCGTTTGCCTACACCAGGGCGATCCGCGACGTGCTGTCGCCGGGCGCGCACGGCAGTACCTTCGGCGGCTCGCCCCTCGCCTGCGCCGCCGGCCTGGCCGCGATCGAAGCGTACCGGGACGAGGGGCTGATCAAGCGCAGCGCCACGCTCGGCGCCAACATGCGCAACACGCTGCGCGGCGCGCTCGAAGGCGTTGCGGCGGTGCGCGACATTCGCGGGCTCGGCCTGATGATCGCCGTCGAGCTGCGCACCAAGGTGGCGCCGGTGCTGAAGAGCCTGATGCTCAAGCACGGCGTCATCGCGCTGCCGGCGGGGCCGACCGTGCTCCGCCTGCTGCCGCCGCTCGTCATTACCGAAAGCGAGATCGACTTCGGCGTGCAGGCGATTGCCCGCGCGATCAAGGAGCTTCCGCCTTCGCCCACAGGGCTTCGGCGCGACGAGCACTAAATGGATCGCGCGACCGCGGTAGAACTGGTGCGCGGCCTGGTGGCGATCCCCTCGACCTCGCGCCACGAAGCGCCGGCGACGGCCTGGCTCGTCGAGCAAATGCGCGCGGCCGGCTACGACCGCGCCTTCGTCGACGAAGCGGGAAATGCCGTAGGCGAGCTGGGCGATCCATCGGCCGCCAGGACCATCGTGCTGCTCGGCCACATCGACACGGTTCCCGGCAACATCCCGGTGCGCATCGAACCGTCGGGTGACGGCGAGGTACTGTTCGGCCGTGGCAGCGTTGACGCCAAGGGCCCGCTCGCCACGTTTGTCGCCGGTGCCGCGCGGTTCGGCGCGACCCGGGCGCGCGAGTCTGGCCTCCGCGTCATCGTCGTCGGCGCCGTGGAAGAAGAAGCCGCGACCAGTAAAGGTGCGCGGTTCATCGCGGCGCGCTTCAACGGCACGACCGATCCCGTTCCGTCCGCGTGCATCATCGGCGAGCCGAGCCACTGGCGGCGGGTCACGCTCGGCTACAAGGGGCGGCTGCTCCTCGACCTCACGGCCGATCAGCCGATGGCCCACACCGCGGGACCGGATGCGAGCGTCGCGGCGATCGTGGTCGATCTCTGGAACTGGATCACCGCCCACGCCGCCCGTTACAACGACGGGAAGGATAAGGCCTTCGATCAGTTGAGCCCGAGCCTGCGCCGCTTCATCACCGGCCACGAGGAGATGCACGACATTGCCGACGCGCAGATCGCCTGGCGCCTGCCCATCGGGTTTGACGCCGAGGCGTTCTCAGACGAGGTGCGCGGGTGGCCGGCGACGCATCGACCCGCGGCCAGGACGGCATTCGATTTCCGTTTCCGCGGCTTCGAGCGGCCATGGCGCGGCGATCGCAACAATGTCCTGGTCCGGAGCTTCCTCGCCGCGGTGCGCACCGAAGACGCGGCGGCGCAGTTGGGGTTCGTCCTCAAGACCGGCACGAGCGACATGAACGTCGTGGCGCCGCTCTGGCGATGCCCGATCGTCGCCTATGGCCCCGGCGACAGCGCGCTGGATCACACGCCGAACGAGCATCTGCCGCTCGACGAGTACTGGAAGGCCGTGCGGGTGATCGAGCAGGTGCTCAATCAGCTCGCAGTGGCCGGCTAACTCACGCGGACGATGCCCGGCACGCCGTCGAAGTCGGTATCAAAACTCATGACCCGGCTGATGCCTTCGCGCAGCATGACGGCCACGTGTAACGCGTCGCGCGCCGACAGCGCCCTGGTCCCAATCACGAGGTCACGCGCCCGCAGCACATCGTCTTCTTCAATGGCGACCACCTCGTCCACCACGCCGAGCAGCGCGTCGAATGCCGGCTGGATGGCGTCGCGGCGATGGATCGACACGTAGCGATGCAGGATCTCCTGCAGCACCTCCGCGCTGGTGACGAGCCGTTGCTCGGCCGACACCGCCTCTTCCAACAGGCGCTGCGCCTCGGTCTTCAGTGGATGTGACTTCCCCACCAGATACATGGGGATGTTCGAGTCGATGAAGATCATTCGCGCGGACCCTGGTAGCCCCGCTCGATCTCCCGGAGCATTTGGTCGATGGCGGGGGCCGGGAAGCCATGGTGCGTCGCGGCCCGGATCGCGGCCATCTTCTTCTTCGCGTCAACACCCGGCACCGCCTTGCGCGCGGCACGCAGCGCCTGCCGCACCC
>JANOZI010001066.1:0-4306 GCA_031429375.1 Acidobacteriota bacterium
CGGGCGGGTCTATACCCCGCCCAACTTCACGACGAACGGGATAAACGTCTTCTCGACTTCCGCCGAGCGATCGGATCGTTCGAACTGATCGACTTCAAACGCGCGGCCGATGCGGTTGCCGGCCAGGTCTTCCAGCATCGCGAACGCGACGAGCTGGTGCGTGCCGGCCCGCCATGCCGCCTTCGGCGTGAACGTCCACGACATCTCGCCCGTGCCGACGCTGACGTCGCCGGCGATCGGCGGGCCGGCGGCGGCGGTGACGCCCAGCGCGCGCAATAACAGACCGTGATCGAGCGGTTCGCGGAACGTCACCACCAGCGGATCGACGGTCGCCGCACGTGGCGCCCGCACCTCCCACGCCTTGTAGTCGAGCGGACGCTCGTCGGCGGGACCGACGCGAAATGTCCGCCGGAACGTTTCTTTCAGCGGCAAGCCGTTGCCGTCGCACCATCCGGAATCGACCACGAGCGTGTACGACTTGCCCGCGGTCAGCGATCGCCCCATCTCCGCAATCGGCGCGATGCCCCGCTTCTGCCGCCCCGGATCGAAGAACACCGTGTAGCGCGTGCGATCGTCGTTCCAGAACTCGGTGTCGAGCGGCAGGAACGGATCCTTCACCTCATTCCCCGCATCGTCCAGCAGATGAACGTAGTCGAGCCCGCCCTTGAGCCCCATCGGCGCCGAGAAGTGGACGTACAGCCGCAGCTGGTTTTCAGGAACGGTATCCGACGTCGGATAGACCTGCGACACCGCGGTCGTCGGGGTGCTGTCGCGCGCGGGTAGCGACAACTTCGTCCGCACCGGCTCGGCGCCGGGCATTGCCAGCACCGCGTCGTAGTCGCGGCCCGGATCGAACGGAAACATCGGCGTGAACCGCAGCCTCTGGCCGTCGATCGAATACGCGCCGGCCATCGGCGTCTCACCACCGGCGACCGAGATGCGGAGAATACCGGTCCACGTATCTCGGGCCTGGATCTCGCGGAGCTTGTCCAGATCGACGGAGGCGAGTCCGATCACGTCGATGGTCGGCCGATCCGTCGCGGTGTTCAACTCGATTCGCGCCGGGCCCGACGAAGACTCGCCGGAGCATGCCGCACCTGCCGCAAGAAAGAGAAAGAGCGCGGCAGCGATTGCTGCGCTCTTGAACTGAACCATCGCGTCGACCGGTTACGGCAGGGCGACGACGTTGAGGTTGAGGACGCCGGCGTCGGTGCGCGCGAGCACGATCGTGTTGGACGCGTCGAGCAGGTCGAGCTGTTCGACACCCTTCATCGACGTGATGGTCTCGTAGTTGACCCCGGCCTTCTCGGCGGCGACCGGCTTGACGATGCCCTCGGCGGTGGCGAAGCCCTCGGTCGGGATTTTCATCACGCCGCGGCTGTTGTTCGACATCAGCAGGAATTCCTTGCCGTCTTTCGTGTAGACGATCATGTCGAGCGGGCGGTTACGGTTGCCGAGCTCGGCGATGGTCGTGCCCATCACCTTGGCGCCGGGCTTGAGGCCGCTGACCGGTAACTTCACGAGCGGCGTGCACAGGTAGCCGGCGATCAGGTTGGTCTCGCCCTTCACCTTGTACGGCACGAACGTGTACACCGGCGAGCGGGTCTCGAACTGGCCGTGGTTGCCGTGGAAAATCTCGACGCTGGTGCCGTTGTCGACGGTGCTGAACGGGTAGCTCACCGAGCGCAGCTTCGACGAGAACTCTTCGTTCGACAGGCCCGCCACGTACAGGCGTCCGTCAACGAAGGCCATGTCGGTGATCGACTGGGTGCGCGAGTTGCGCTGGTCGCCCGGGTTGGCGGCCGGCGCGTTCGGCAGGTCGACCTTGGTGTACTGAACCTGGTTCAAGGCCACCACGTCGATCTTGCCGGCGCCGTCAATCCGCAGCAGGGCGGGCGCGGCGTTGTTACCCTGGCCGCGCATCACCGACGCATACGCGTTGCGCGTCTTCGGATGCACGACGAGGTCGGTAATGGTGATCTCGCGCACGTCGGTGCCGAGCAGCGCCGCGACCTTCTGGTCGAACGCGGGAATCGCCGCCGCGCCCGCCGCGCCGCCGGTGGCCGCCGCGCCGAGGTCGAGCGCGAAGATCGCCGCCGACTGCGTATCGCCCGCAAACAACACGCCGTCGGCGCTGAACGCCATCGGGCCGATCGATTTGAACGCGGGACCGGTGGCCGCAGCCGCCCGTTCCGCCGCCGGCACGCCCGACCAGGACACCAGCACCGTGAGGACCAACGCCGACTTCAGGATTAGTGACCGCATTCCAGTGACTCCTTTTCCGGGACCGCCGAGGGCGGTAGTATCTCTCAATACGGCGGCCCGCATCCGACGTTTACTCGTGCTGGCCGCCGTCCTCTCGGGCTGCTCACTTACGTGAATCCGGCCGACGATCCGAGCAAGAAGTAGGAAGTGCACGTTTGATCTATCCTTCGGCATGCGACAACACCTGTCGGCCGGTTCACCCGCCGTAGCTTCAGCGCAGGTGGGCCTGCTCGCCGTCGCGATCGCCCTGTTCGCTGCGTTGGTCACGGCGCCAGCCGCACAACCAGGCGCGCTGCGCTTCAGCGTGACCGTGCCCGCCGCCCGGGCATCGCAACCGCTCGACGGCCGGCTGCTGGTAATGATCGCGAAAGACCCGCGCGGAGGCGAGCCGCGTTTCCAGATCAATCACGGTGTCACCGGTCAGTTGATCTTCGGCGTGGACGTCAACGGGCTGAAACCGGGCACAGCCGCCACGGTTGACGGCTCCGCGATCGGGTTTCCCCTCGAAAGCCTCAACGACATCCCGGCCGGCACGTACTCCGTGCAGGCGCTGCTCCACAAGTACGAGACGTTCAAGCGGTCCGACGGCCACACCGTCAAGCTGCCGATGGATCGCGGCGAAGGCCAGCAGTGGGCGCTGGCGCCGGGCAATCTCTACAGCACGCCGCAGACCATCGCGATCGATCCGAAGCAGTCGGGCACGATCGCGATCACGCTCGACAAGACAATCGCGCCGCTCCCCACGCCGGCCGATTCGAAATACGTCAAGCACGAGAAGATCCAGAGCGAGCGGCTCACCAGGTTCTGGGGACGGCCGATGCACCTCGGCGCGCACGTGCTGCTGCCGGAAGGGTGGGACACCCATCCCGACGCGCGTTACCCGCTGTTCATCTATCACGGCCACTTCCCCGCCGATCTGACCAACTGGCGCGACCAGCCTCCCGACCCGGCGCTTAAACCGGATTTTGCCGCGCGCTTCAACTGGCCGGGCTACAACCGCACACAGCAGGAATACGGCTGGCAGTTCTTCAAGGACTGGACCGGCCCGGACTTCCCGCGCGCCATCGTCATCGAGATCCAGCACGCGACGCCGTTCTATGACGACAGTTACGCCGTCAACTCCGCCAACATGGGGCCCTACGGCGACGCCATCGTGCACGAACTCCTTCCCTATCTGGAGAAGAAGTACCGCGGTCTCGGACAGGGCTGGTCGCGATTCATGTACGGCGGTTCGACCGGCGGATGGGAAGCGATGGCCGCGCAGGTGTTCTATCCGGATGCGTTCAACGGCGCGTATATCGCGTGCCCGGATCCGATCGATTTCCGCGCCTATACCACCATCGACATCTACAAGGACAAGAACGCGTACTGGCTGGACGACACGTGGAAGAAGACGCCGCGGCCGGCGCATCGCAATTACCTCGGGCATGTCGACTCGATGGTGTGGGAGCAGAACCGTCTCGAAGAGGTGCTCGGCACCAACACGCGATCGGGGCAGCAGTGGGACATCTGGGAGGCGGTGTTCTCTCCGGTCGGACCGGACGGCTATCCGGCGCGGATCTACGACAAGCGCACCGGCGTGATCGACACGAAGGTCGCGGAATACTGGCGCGACAACTTCGATCTCATGCACATCCTCAAGCGCGACTGGAACAAGGGCCTGGGCAAGAGACTCGAAGGCAAGCTCAATATCTATGTCGGCGACATGGATAACTACTACCTGAACAACGCGGTATATCTTGCGGAAGAGTTTCTGCAAACCACGAAGGACCCGTATTTCGACGGCGACGTGCAATACGGCGATCGCGCCGAGCACTGCTGGAACGGCGATCACACGCGGCCCAACGCGCTGTCGCGGCTGCGCTATCACCAGATGTACATCCCGAAGGGCATCGAGCGCCTGCTCAAGACGGCGCCGGCGGGTGCAGATCTGAAAAGCTGGCGATATTAGCAGTTCAGAGTTCAGAGTGCAGAGTTAAGAGTTAGCATCAGGGTATGGTCGCGATCCTATTGCTAACGCTATTTCAGGCGCCGCAGCCCG
>JANOZI010001067.1:0-1849 GCA_031429375.1 Acidobacteriota bacterium
TGAGGGCGAGCACCGAGCATGCGGCAACCACAATGGACACGAGCGCCCTTCGACTCGCGCGCGAGCGCAAGCCCTCGCGCGCTCGCTCAGGGTGACCGTTCTGTCGAACGGTCAGGCGATGAGTGCGCATCAGCCTACTGCTGCTGCTTGTCGGTGGTGAGGCCCAGCGACTGCTTGCGCGCGGTGAGCTCGGTGCGATAGTCGGCATCCGACATGTAGGTCACGTTGACCCACGCGTGCGCCATTTCGTCGACCGTACGATCGCCGTAACCAACCCACACGTTCGGATCCGGGTTCGACTTCTTGGCGGCCGTGTTGTCGTGCCACGCGGTGATCTTCAAAATCGTGCCCTTGGGCAGCAGCGGCGCCGCGGTGTCGGCATAGACGTACGAGTTGTGCCAGTTGAAGTTGAAGTCCGAGACGTGGCTCAAGACCTGCAGCTGCCCGTTCGGCAGAATCGCTTCGATCGACATCGCCTTGCCGCGCAGGTGCATGTGCGGCTGGAAGCTTTCGATTCGGCCGTTCTCGCGCATCAGGAAGTAGCCTTCGGTGGCCTTCACGGTGTTGGGCGGAATATCGACGGCCGACCCGAGCGCGCTGGTCCCATTGCCGTTGGTGGCGCCCATCAGGTGCAACACCTGGCGCAACTTCGGCTCCTGGCCCTTCGGGTAGAAGTAGATGCCGAGCTCGACCTGATCGGTGATGTCTTCACCGCCGTTCGAATAGTGGATGTCCCACACGATCTTCGAGCCGGGCAGCATCAGCTTGCCGCTGCCGGGACGCATCATCTCGCCCTGTTTGCCGACCGCCCATTCCATGAACGTACCGGGGAGCGGGTTGCCTGCGGCGTCGTTCGGGTTGGCCGCGAGGTCGTCGGTTTCCTTCTGCTGCAGGCGCGCGATCGCGTGGTGCGTGATCTTGCGGCCCTTGACCGCGCCGGGACGGATCTCGATGGCGCGCACCCAGCGCGGTTCGGTCAGGCCCGTCTCGACCACCGGCTTCCACCACGCGTCGTTGGCGCCGGCCTTCTGCGTCCACGGCAACGACTTGATGACGAGGTCCGGCTCGGTCTGTCCGAACTGCTTCGCGAAGTTCCAGCCCTGCTCGTTCGGCCACTCCCTCGCCGGCGGCATGTCCTTCAGGTCGCCCTTCGGCGCGCCGGCGTCGACCCACTTCGCGATGGTGTCGATCTCTTTATCGCTGAGCGACCGGTCGTTCTTGAAGTCCTGGATGCCGATGGTCTTGTCGATGTGCCACGGCGGCATCTGGCGGGCGACGACGCGGCTCTTGATCGACCGGGCCCACGGCCGCGACTCTTCGAACGTCACGAGCGACATCGGCGCGATCGAATCGGGCCGGTGACACGCCTCGCACTTGTTCTGGAAGATGGGCGCGATGTCCTTGGTGAACGTCGGGGCCGCCGATTGCGCGGCCGCCGCGGTTGGAGCGAGGCCGCCGAGGGCGGCGATGGCCGCCAGGATACCGAGGTGTTTGACGACGCTCATCTCAGGCGCTCCTCTGGAAACGTGGCCGAGCCGGGACACCGGTACTACCGGGGATTATAGGGGAACCCTGGCGGAATAACCAACAACCAAGAACCAAATAACCAAGAAACAAGAACCAATAACAAAAGGCGTCGAAACTACAAGCCCTTCCAGCCGTCGGGCAGGATTTGAGGCGACCCGGCGTGGTTCCAACGCTCGGTTTTGAGGGTGTCCTCGACGCTTTCGAGCCGGGCCCGATACGACGATTCGGTCGAGAACTTTTCCAACTGGGTGGTGCCGTCCGGACGATGCCAGATCAACTCGAACAGCGACGCGGCGGCGTTGAACCGCGTCTCGATGCGTAA
>JANOZI010001068.1:0-5787 GCA_031429375.1 Acidobacteriota bacterium
GAGAGCGAGGCGATCGGCGACGGGCAAGAGGCGCTTGTGCGCGCCGGCAAAGACGGCTTCGACCTCATCATCCTGGACTTGATGCTGCCCGGGGTAGACGGCGTGTCGATTTGCCGCGCCATCCGCCGCGACGGGCCCAACCAGGACGTGCCGGTGCTGATGCTGACCGCGCGGCGCGAGGAAAGCGACAAGGTGCTCGGCCTCGAGAGCGGGGCGGACGATTACCTCGCCAAGCCGTTCGGCATTCGCGAGCTGGTGGCACGGGTGCGCGCGCTGCTGCGGCGGCCGCGGCGCTCGCAGCTGCAGGCCGAGGCGGCCGGCGGCGATCGGCCGATCGAGATCCACGGCATCGCCATCGACCCGGCGCGGCGGCGCGTCCGCGTGCGCGGCGAAGACGCCGCCCTCACCGCGCAGGAGTTCCGCCTGCTGTTCGAGCTGGCGACCCACCCCGGCATCGTGTTCAGCCGCGAAGCGCTGTTGACGCGGGTGTGGCCGGATCAGACCTACGTCACCGAGCGCAGCGTCGACTCGCTCGTCAAGCGCTTGCGCCACCGCATCGAGCGCGACCAGGCCAACCCCGAGCTGATCCTCACGGTGTGGGGCAGCGGATACAAGTTCGCCGATGTCTAACCCACCCAGCCCTTCGACTCAGCCGGAGACTCGGGGCGACTCTCCGGCTTCGCTCAGGGCAGGGCGGTCGTTCGGGCGCAGCCTCTACTGGCGCATCGGCTTCGGCTTCATCCTCTTCCTCGGGATCACGCTGGCCCTGCAGTTTGCGTTGTTCATCTGGGTCGCCGGTGAAACCGAAGGCGGCATGCCCGCGCGCATGGGGCGTGACTTCGCGGAGCTGGTCGCGTCTGAATTCGAGGCCGCGGTCGCGCGCGATCCTGCCATCGATCTCGAAGCCTACGCGCGAAAGCGGATCAACGAGCTGCATCGGCCCGCCGTCATCATCTTCGCCGACGGCCGCACCGTCGCGCCGCCGGGGGTGACGATGCCGCCGGGCATGCGGATACCGTTCCGGCGATCGGATGGCCGCGGCGGCGGCCCGGGCCCCGGTAATCGTGAGCGCCGCCCGTTCCCGCGCTCCGGCTTTCCTGCGGAAACGCCCGGCGCGAATGCGGGCCCTCCGCCGGGAGAAGGCCCGCCGCCGGGCCCGATGCCGCGGATGCCCTTCGGCGGCCCGCCGCGGCGCGGGCCGGTGATGGCGCCGATCCTGGTCAACGGCGACACCGTGGCGATGGTCTGGATCCCCCCGCTCACCGGCCTCCGCCGTGTTGTCGACGAGCTGGGTACGCCGCTGCTGGTTGGCGCGTTTCTGTTGTTGATCGGCGGGACCGCGCTGGCCGCACTGGTGATTTTCCGCCCGGCGCAAGCGCGGCTTCGCGCCGTCGAGGATGCGGCGCGCCGGTTCGGTGAAGGCGATCTGTCAGCGCGCGCGCCGGCCATCGGCGGCGACGAAGTCGCGGCGGTCGCCGAGGCGTTCAACCGCATGGCCGGCGATCTGGCGGCGCGCCAGGCTCAGCTCGTCGAGGCGGATCGGGCGCGGCGTCAACTGCTGGCCGACGTGTCGCACGAGCTGATGACGCCGCTGACCGCGATCCGCGGCTACGCCGAGACGCTGGCGCTGCCGCAGTTTGTTCCCGCCAGCAAGGAAGGGCAGCGCGCCGTTCATGTCATCCAGGAGGAGGGCCAGCGCATCGAGCGGCTGGTCGGCGATCTGCTGGATCTCGCGCGCTTCGAGGCCGGCGGCATCTCGCTGTCACTGGAACTGGTCGCGGTCGACGAGGTGTTCGAGCGAGTCGTCGAGCGTCACGCGCAAGCCGCTCACGACAAAGGCGTCTCGATCGTGATCGAACCGCACGAAGCCGACTTGCGGCCCACCGCCGACCCGCACCGGCTTGAGCAGGCGATGCAAAACCTGGCGTCGAATGCGTTGCGCCACACGCCACCCGGCGGCATCGTCCGGCTCGCCGCCGCGCGCGCGCCCGCTGGCATGGTCTTGCGCGTCTTCGATTCGGGAATCGGCATCCCTGCCGAGCACCTGCCGCATGTCTTCGATCGGTTTTACAAGGCCGATCGTTCGCGGACGCAATCAGGGTCCGGCCTGGGCTTGTCGATTGTGAAGGCGATCGTCGAACGTCACGGCGGGACCGTGAGCGTCCGCAGCACGCCGGGCGTCGAGACCGTCTTCGAAATCATGCTTCCGGGATGATTGGGGCTAGGTCACGAAAATCACACAAAGGGATGATCGGGGCCAGGTCCACGGCTCGACGACCAGGTCGACGGCCTGTCCCAAATCATCCCAAACTGTGATTTTCGTGACCTGGCCCCAATCATCCCTGCGCAGTCTCAGCGCATCAAGGCCGAGAAGATTCCCTGCAGCAGGTCGGTGTGATCGGCGAGCAGATCGAACAGCTCGTCGTGATCGAGACGCAACGCCGTGCCCGGGGCCGTGACGGTGACGGTGGCATCGAACCGCGATCCGCCGAGCGTCTCGTACATCCCGATCACATCGCCCGGCGTGGCGGCCTCGGGCGGTGCGTCTCCTGTTTGCACGCGTAACGACCCCGACAGCACGATCAGGATCGCCGCCTCGCCGCCTTTCATCAGCGGCTCCTTATCCATGATCAGGGGCACGGGCCGCGCGATCGCTGAAAGCCGCCACAACTGCGCGGCGGTGGCATGCGCGAGCAGGGGGCTCGACTGCAACAGCAGCAGGCGTTCCACCGGCTGCAGCGCTTCGCCGACACGTTTCTGCAGCTCCGCCGGCAGGTGAGCGTGGGTCAGGCCGTGTCCGGTGTCGAGGTGGCGCCGCTGGATCAACATGTGGAAGATCCCTTCGGCCAGCTCGACATTCTCGGCCAGCAGCCCGAGGAACTCGTCGGTCGACAGCGACAGCGCGATCACGCGATCGCGCGCGGTGATAGTCGCACGCATCGGCGCGCCTTCGAGCACTTCTTCGACGGCGATCGGCGCCGGCGCGATCACGTCGTGCGAGCCGTCGGCGCTTTCCGACAGCACCCGGCCATCGAGCAGGAACTGCAACGACGCGGCCGTGGCGCCGCGGGTGTACATCGTGAGCCCCGCCTCGTGCCGGACCTGCCGTCCGAGCCGCGCCAGCCTGAACAGCTCGTTCACATGGGTGAACTCGAACAGCGGCAGGCGCCGGAGGCGATCGGCCAGCTCCACCGAGGGCAGGGGCTCCTGCCACAGCGCGCTGCGCTTGTCGCTCGGCATGCGATGCGCCGCAAGCGCCCACGACGCGGCTTCGAACACGTGCTGATCCCTCACGTCGCGGTTGGCGAGCACCTGCTCCAGGTCGTCGGCGAGCGACCACAAGCCACGCGCTTCCACCAGCAACACCGCCGCCGCGGCAATCGACTCGTCTTCGTCGTGCAGCAGTTGCGCGACCGTGTCTTCGACATCGCGGACCCGGGTGCGGTAGATCACGTTCCCCCTGCGGATGCGCTCGTCGAGCGGCATCTCGTCGACCAGCAGCATCACGCGCTTGCGGGCGTCGCCGGACAACAGGTTGTCGAGGAACTCGATCGCTCTCGCCCGCACTCTCGCGTCGCCGTCGGCCAGCGTGTGCCGTACCGCGACAATGTCCGACGGCGTGTTGATGAGGCCCATCAGCTGGAAGACGCGGCCGAGGCGGCGGGTGTACTTCTCGCTCAGCGAGCGCGCCAGCAGCGACGACGGGTCGAGCTGGCCGGCCACGAACAGGTTGTAGTGCAGCGTCAGCGCGTTGAAGGCGCCGCCGGCTTCGGTGAGAAGGTGGCGCAGCACGGCCTCGCGATCGATCGCAATCTCGGGATGCGTCCTGCGGATCCGCTCCAGCGCCGACACCGCCTTGAACTTGAGGAACCCGTCCGTGTTCTCGAGCGCGCCGAGCAGGGCGGCCACCGCTGACGGGAAGGGCAACAGGGCCAGCGTGGAGGGCACGTGGCGGCGGACCCACACGTCTTCGTCGCGGTCCTGCATGAAATACGCAAGCGGCGCGACCACCGGCTCGCCGTAGCCGACCAGCACCTGCCGCGCGGCCGACTTGAGCCGCCGGTTCCGCAGCAGCGAGACCAGGGGTGGCACGAACAGGAAGTCGCGCGCGCCCAGCGAGCCGGCGCTTTCGATGGCGGCGCGGGCCACGTCGGTGTTGGCGTCGTACACCAACGGCACCAGCAGCGGCCGGAAGCGCGGATTGGCAATGTCGCCGAGCGCGCGGGCGACCTGCAGCCGCCACGGCGTGCCCTGTTCGCGCGCGTCGTCCGCGAACCGCCTCAGCGTGTCTTCTGCCGCGGTAACATCGGCCTCTTCCGTGCTCGAGCCCAGCGCCGCCGCGGCCACAATGGCGAGCGCCGGATCGTTGCTGGCGAGGAACGGCCGCATCACGTCCGCCGCCGCCTGCCCCCGCAGCGCGGCCAATGCGCCGACGGCCGCGATGCGAACGGCGGCCTCCGGATCTTTCAGCGCCCGCTGCACGCCCGGCAGCCAGCGCTCCGCCAGCTCGGTGCCGGACGACTCGGCGACGCGCAGCGCCCGCTCGCGGATCTCCGCCGACTCGTGCGACAGCAGGAGCGGGCTGACGAGATGGCGCTTGTCCATCGAGTCGAGCAGCTCGATCGCATAGAGCGCGCGGCGCGGTTCGTGGTGCGCCAGCTCGCTCACCAGCGTTTCGATCGAGCTCGGGTCAGGATTGTTGAAGCGCCATTCCGCCGGCTTCACTTCCTGCGTTTCGATGCTGCGGCGGAACGAACGCAGATACTCCTTGCGCGCCAGGTTCGCCGTCAGTACCCACAAGCCGACCATCGCGAGGCTGGCGTAGCTCAAGCGCTGCCAGTCCCAACCCAGGCCCCAGTCCTTGATCAGGACGAGGATCAAGAGCGCGCCCATGCCCTTGGCCAGCCGATCCATCGTGACGTCGATAAACGGCTTCGCGCGGTACTTCAATTCGGACGGCAGCGGCAGAAACAGCACTTCGCGCGACGTCTTGTCCACGGTGTAGCGCAGCGACGTGTCGAGCACGCGCGCCAGGCTCGGCGCCCACAGCGCGCGGTTGAACAGCATGATCACCGCGGTGGTGCCGAGGCTGACCGGCAGCACCAGCAGCGCGAAGCCGATGCCGAGCACGCGGTGAATGCGGCTGGTCAACCCGACCTGGATCACGAAACCGACCAGCGAGAGGTAGACCGTGATCTGCGCCAGGAACCCGGCGATGGCGTCGGAGTTGCCCGCGCCCTTGGCCTCGGCCGCGGCCATGTTCAGTTGCTGCTCGATGATCGCGGCGCCGATCGCCGCAAAGGCGATCACCATCGCGATCACCTGCAAGTGCTTCGAGGAACGCAGCAGCTGGATGGCCTCGCCTCCGCTCACGCCCTTCTCTTCACCCGCCGTCGCGGCGTCGCTCGTGCCGGCCGACCGTTCGCGCTTGAGGATGAACATGACGATCGCCAGCGACACGCCCATCACCGCCGCGCTGATCAGCAGCATGGTCGCCGCGCCCATCGACTCGACCAGGAACACCGTAATCGCCGCGCCGCTGGCGCCGCCCAGGCTGGCGCCGCCGCCGATGAAGCCGAACAGCCGCTTGGCCTGCCGCGGATCGTAGACGTCGTTGGCGAGCGTCCAGAACTGGCTGATGAGCAGCACCGCGAGGAGCGACCCGAGCACGTATAACGCCACCGAGACCCAGGCCGCCCCGACCGCGGTGATCAGGAACCAGAACAACACCAGCAGGCCGGCCATGCCGCCCTGGGTCACCGGAATCGTCCACCGCCTCGGCACCGG
>JANOZI010001069.1:0-3789 GCA_031429375.1 Acidobacteriota bacterium
GCGTTACCTGAGAGACGTGGACTTCGGGTAGCGGCATGCGTTTGACCCGCGGGGTGCCGGCACTAGACTGCGACGCTAGAGGTTGGCGGTGGAATAGGCAGTTCTGCCGACTATTCCTTGAACGAAACCGCTGCGCGGTAGGTCTCTTGCCTGAGACGCGACGCCGTCCTGGGTTCTCCGACACACACTCCTCTTCTTGACACGGTTGAGCACGAGGGCTCGCCGGATGTCGGAGGAGGTGTGTCATGACGGAGTTACGCCGACGGATGGACGACGCCATGCAGGTGCGCGGGATGGCGGATCGGACGCGCGAGACGTATCTGGCTGCGGTCACCGGCTTGGCCCGGTACTACCGGCGATCGCCGGATCAGATTTCAGATGACGAGGTGCAAGCGTATTTGCCGTATCTGATTCGCGAGCGCCGGCGGTCCTGGAGTACCTGCAACATCACCGTGAATGCGTTGCGCTTCTTGTTTCACACGACGTTGAAGCGCGACCGCACGTCGTTCTGCGTGCCGTCGCCGCGGCAACCGGGGACGCTGCCGGCCATTCTGAGCCGGACCGAGGTCGAGCGGCTGATCGCCCACGCCCCCAATCCGAAGCACCACGCCATGCTCCTGACGACGTACGCCGCCGGGTTGCGTCTCAACGAAGTCCTGCACCTGCGGGTGACCGATGTGGACTCGGCCCGGATGACCATTCGCGTCGCCCAAGGGAAAGGTGGGAAAGATCGCTATACCGTGCTGGCGCCTCGGCTGCGCGACGCACTGCGCTCGTACTGGAAGACCACGCGTCCGGTGCCGTGGCTGTTTCCCTCCTCGGAGACCGGGCAGCCGATGCATCCCACCGCCCTTCAGCGGACCTACCACGTCGCCAAGCAGCGCGCAGGGATCACCAAGCCTGGCGGGATTCACGCCTTGCGGCATGCCTTCGCGACGCACCTGCTCGAGGCGGGCGTGGACATCCACACCATTCAGCGGCTGCTGGGGCACGGGCACATCAGTACGACGACGCGGTACTTTCAATTAACCCGGCACACGGAGATGGGGCCGGGCTCGCCGCTCGATCTGCTCGAACGGTTGGCGCCGCCGCCGGAGGGCTGACCGGTGTGCGCCGTGCCCTCCGGCACGGCGGTCGCCCACAGCCCCCGACTGGAGCTGGCGGACATTGTGCGAACCGCGGGCGAGGCGTATCAGCGTACGCATCGGCTGGTCCCCGTCCAGCACCGGGCGCTTCGGGCGATCGCGTCCTGTCGTACCGCCGCGCTCGGCGGACATCGGGAGACGTGTGATCACTGCGGCGCCGTGCGGGTGTCGTACAACTCCTGCCGCAATCGCCACTGTCCGAAGTGCCAGACGCTGACGAAGGAACGGTGGCTGGCGGCCCGCAAGGCCGACCTGCTGCCGATCCCCTATTTCCATGTCGTCTTCACGCTCCCGCACGATCTCAACGCGCTCGCGCAGGGGAATCCCCGCGTGATCTACGCGCTGCTCTTCCGCGCGGCCGCCGACACGCTGCTCACCTTTGGCCGCGATCCGCGACATCTCGGCGGCACGATCGGGATCACCGCGATCCTCCACACGTGGGGCCAAGCCCTCACGCAACACCTCCATCTCCATTGCCTGGTCACCGGCGGCGCCTTGGCCGCTGGCGGCTCGCGGTGGATCCGAGGGCGATCGTCGTGTCTGTTTCCGGTCCGCGCGCTGGCGACGGTCTTTCGCGCGAAGTATCTCGCCGGCCTGCAGCGTGCGTGCGATGCCGGCGAGCTCACCTTCGCGGGCGGCACCGCCGCACTGGCCGATCGCCGTGCCTTCACCGGCTTCCTCAGTCAACTGCGCGCGGTCCACTGGGTCGTGTATGCGAAGCGCACTTTCGCCGGCCCCGAGCAGGTGCTCGAGTACCTCGGGCGGTACACCCACCGCGTCGCGCTCTCCAACAATCGGCTCGTCGATCACGGCGATGGTCGCGTCCGATTCCGCTGGCGGGACTATGCGGACGACGACCGCGTGAAAGTCATGACCCTCGAGGTCGACGAATTCCTCCGGCGCTTTCTGCTCCATGTCGTCCCGCGCGGCTTCATGCGCATTCGCCACTTCGGCCTGCTCGCCAATCGCATGCGTCGAGCGCTGGTGAGTCGGTGCCGTGACCTCCTCGGCCACCCGTCGCCGACGGACGCCCCGCCAGAGTCGGTCACCCAATTACTGCAACGGCTCGTCGGCGTCGACCTCACCCGCTGCCCGGTCTGTCGCGAGGGCCACCTGCAGATCATGGTGATCGTCGGGCCCGGACCGCCCCTGCTGGATACCTCATGACGACCCGCGGCCTGCGCCCTCACGCCCTCGATGCTGGCGGACACTCGTCCGGTCAGTGGCGCTGTGCCTCGCACCCGTCGGGGACCGGTGATCCCCACGCTGCGCCCGGCCCCGATGCGGGTCTCGCACCACCTTCGCGATCCGCGCGTCCGTCACCCGCTGCGCGCACCCTCGGACCGCCATCAAAAGCCGCCGCGCGTCCGGCCCGACCCGCCTTACAATCCCCATAACGTTTGCGACGCCGAGCCACGCGGCTTCGTCCAACAGGGTTTATCCGCACGGCACTGGCTGCGGATGCTCGCCTGACCAGCGTGGCCGTGCGGATCAAACCCTATTCGTTAGCCGGATTGGGCGGTGACGATCGGAAAAACCGAACAAGAGTACCATCGGGAAGTGAAGCGGCGTGTCTACGTCGAGACGAGCGTCATCAGCTATCTGACAAGTCGGCCCAGTCGCGACCTCGTGGTCGCGGGGCGGCAGCAACTGACCCACACCTGGTGGGAGACACGCCGGCCTGCGTTTGATCTCGTGGTTTCGCAGGTCGTCCTCGATGAGATTCGCGCGGGCGATTTGGAGGCGGCGGAGCGGCGACTTGCGTCGGTCGCGGGGCTGCCGCTTCTGGACGTCACACCCGAGGTTGGGGAATTGGCGGCCGCGCTGATCGAGCGGGTGCCGTTGCCATCACAAGCGGCCGCGGATGCGGCGCACATCGCGACCGCCGCTTGTCACGGCGTCGAATTCGTCTTGACGTGGAATGTTGCGCATATCGCCAACGCCGCACTGCGGAGACGGGTTGAGGCTGTCTGTGTCGCGGAGGGATACGCCGCTCCCATCCTATGTACGCCTGATGAGCTCATGGAGGACCCAGATGCCTGAACCGCCGATAGAATTCGACCCATCCTATGATCCGATTGTCGCGGAGGTGCGTGCGGTTCGCGCGGCATTGTTTGCCGCAGCTGGCAATGACGTTCGCGAGCTTTGTCGTCTGTCTCGTGAACGCCAAGTGACTTCTGGGCGCACAGTCCTCCGTGCCGGGGATGCTGACACGCACACCCCCGGCGAGCAGACGGGTGAAGTGTCCGGTGGGAGTTATACCGGTCCCGACGAGTGACGCGTTGGCCGCTGCCCAAGACGCTGCGGCCGACGAGCGGCGGATGGTTTAGACTCCTTCGCGTGAATGTGCCGTCGTTGACCGACCTGCGAAGCGCGCGGAGGCGAGATGCGAGAGTCACGACCCAGGAATGCCAGAGCTAGACTGCGACGCCAGATGAAGAGTGTCCTGCTGCTAATGTTCGCCGTCGCGATGTCGGTGCAGGCAGAGCAAGCGCCGCTTGTTACTGACGGCCAGGTCGTGTCGCTGTGGCCCGGTGCGGCGCCCGGCGCGTTGGGATCGGACGAGACCGATATTCCAACCATTACCGTGTACCTGCCGCGGACGATGAGTGCGGCGACACCGGCGATGATCGTCTGTCCGGGA
>JANOZI010001070.1:0-7891 GCA_031429375.1 Acidobacteriota bacterium
CAGCACGACACGGCGGCCGGCCTCGTCGCGGCCGACCAGCGAGACCAGCGTGACCGCCCCACCCAGGCTGGCGACGTTATTCGCAGCGTTGCCGGCTCCGCCAGGGACGACTTGCGTGGTGTCGTATTCGAGAATCAGCACCGGCGCTTCGCGAGAGACGCGCGCGACCCGGCCGTACACGAACTCGTCGGCGAGCAGGTCGCCGAATACGACGACACGTTTGCCTCGGCACGAGGCAATCAGGTTGAGGAGGCGTTGGGGCGTCGTGGACAACAATGGAGCGGTTCGTCGCGCACCATCGGCGGTTCGTAGGGCACCCCTTTATGGGGTGCCGCCGAGGATCACCGACACGGCGTGAATCAGATTGTCGCACACCGCATCGACGTGCTGATCGGCCGGACGGTCCTGCTCCTGCTGCGCGCCCCAGCCCGTGCGGACGAGAATGGATTTCGTGCCGGCCGCATGGCCCAGCTGCACGTCGAGCCACTTGTCGCCGACGACCCACGACTGTGTGGGATCGATCCCGAGATCTCTCACCGCGTCTTCGATCATTCCGGGCGAGGGCTTGCGGCAACGACACTCGATCGACAAGGCCGGAACCGAGCCGCCGGGGTGATGCGGGCAGAAATACAGCGCGTCGAGATCGGCGCCGGCCGCCTGCAATCGCCGGCGCATTTCGGCGTGGGCCTTTTCGACGAAGTCCTGGGCGATCAACCCTCGAGCGATTCCTGCCTGGTTGGTGACGATCACGAGCAGGTAGCCCGCGCGTTTCAACAGCCGCAGGGCGTCGCCCGTCCACGGAAAGAGCTCGAGCTGATCGAGCTTGTGCAGGTAGCCGACGTCGACATTGAGCGTGCCGTCGCGGTCGAGGAAGATGGCCCGTTTCATGTAATCACTTTGGTTTTTCGTAATTGGTCATTGGTTATTCGGTAACGCGGCGTAAGCCGCGCTGGCCGTGATTCCCCGCATGCAGCGGTGATCGATCGGACATTCGCGCAGCATGCATGGCCGGCAGAACACGGGGTGCGTGAGGATCGCGGCGGCCGGAGCGCCCGCTCCCGCAGAGAGGGGCGCGGTGCGGGCTTCGTTGGTCGCGCCGAAAATCGCCACGAGGTTCGCGCCCACGGCGCCGGCGAGGTGCATGGCTCCCGAATCGTTCGAGACGACGGCATGCGACAAGGCCAGCACCCCGGCCAGCGCCGCGAGATCGGTCTTCCCGCTCAGATCGATCACACGGTTGAGCCGCGATCCGGATTGTGGCACGCGGGCCGCGATCTCTTCACACGCGGCGCGATCGGCGCCCGAACCGACGAGCACCACGCTCCAGCCGCGCTCGCGCAGGATCAGGCTACCGAGCTCGATGAAGCGCTCCGGCAGCCACTGCTTCGCGCGCCCGTAGGCGGCGCCGGGGGCGAACACGATGAACGGCTCATCAGGATCGAGTCCGATCTCGTGCAGCAGCTCCCGCGTGCGCGCGTGGTTGGTGCGAACCGAGGCGTGCAGCGGCCCCGCGCTCATCCCGAGGGCCGTGGTCAATGCCTGGTAGTACGCCGCCTGGTGCAGCGGTTGCCGCGGTTTCGCAATCGCGCGCGTCAACATCCGGCCGCGCCAGTCGGTCGCAAATCCCCATCGCTCGGGAATGCCGGCGCGACGGGCCGTCAAGGCCGTTACAAACGAATTGGGGAGCAACAGCTCCGCATCAAACGAGCCGGAGGCAAGCATCTCGGCATCAGCGGTCCACGACCTCACCGCGGCGAGTCCCCCGCGCCCCGGCAGGGTCAGGACCGCATCAACGCCTTCGACCATCATGAACAGCGGAGCGACAGCCGCGCGCGCCGCCACCGCCAGGTGCGCGTCGGGGTAATGACGGCGCACGTCCGCAATGGCCGGCAACGCCATCACGGCATCACCCAGCCAATTGGGCGCAACGATTACGATCCGCTCTGCTGTCGTCAATTCGCTCTGTAGTTATTCGTAATGGGTCGTTCGTAAATTGGTTTGGTTATTCGTAATTGTTTATTGGTTATTTCTCTTCGTCTTTCACCTTGGGAAACATCCCCGCCGCTTCCGGCAGCGGCGAGTCGCGCCACCGCCGATGCATCCACAGCCACAGCTCCGGATGTTTGCGCACGTGCATCTCGAGCACGTCGGTGCAGCGCTGCGTGAATTCGCGAATCGCGCCGGGCGAGTCCGGCGCGGGCGGCTCGACCGGGGCTTCGTAGATGAATCGATAGCGCCCGCCCGGCAGCGGCATCGCGAACACCGGGATCACGACCGCTCCCGTACGAAGCGCGATGGCCGCCAGCGTGGAGGTGGTCGCCGCGGGCCGCCGGAAAAAGTTCACCCAGATCGCGTCGGGGCTATGCATGTGCTGATCGATCAGCAGGGCGACGCCTTCGCCTGCCGCCAGCAGCTTCAGCACGCGGCGGACGGCGCCTTGCCGATAGATCACCGAGTTGCCCGTCCTGGTGCGCATGCGCTCGAGCAGCTCATTGAGCGGCGCGTTATCCAGAGTCCGCGCTAGCACGCCGATCGGCCGCAGCTTCACGGCGTGCGCCATGGCCTGAAGCTCCCAGAAGCCAAAGTGCCCGGTGAAGAACAGCACGCCTTTGCCTTTTGCGTACGCCAGCCGCACGCCTTCGTCGCCCTCGTATTCGGCGCGCTCGAGCATCTGCTCCGGCGTCAGCGTGCTGAAGGTCAGCAGCGTGAGCAGCACCTGCCCGAAGTGCGAGAAGGTCGCGCGCGCGATCGCCCGACGCTCGTGCGCGGGCCGGTTCGGAAAGCATTGCGCAAGGTTGCCGAGGGTCACGCGCCGATGGGGACGATCGACCGCGTAAAACAGCAGGCCGAGCATGCTGCCCCACGCCCGCACGACGCCCTCCGGCAATCGGCGCGCGACGGCCCGCACCGAGACCACCGACCAGTACTCGAGGCGGTCTCTCATCGATCCCTCATCCAAGCACCGCGCGCACGGACTCGAACACCGCATCAGGAGGGTCGAACTCCACAAGCAGCGGAACGCGGAACAGCGGGAACGGCAGCGGCCCCAACGCTTCGAAACGCACGGCATCCTTATCCGTGGTGAAAACCGATGTTGCGCCGCTCTCGCGAAACCTGGCGGCGATTTGTTCGACGTCTCGATCGGTGTAGCGATGGTGGTCGGCGAATGTCATGGCGTCGGCGATCGGCCAGCCCGCGTCTTTGAGGGAATCCTTGAAACGCTGAGGGTTGGCAATGCCGGTAACCACGAGCACCTTCCCGAGGTAGTCGCTTGCCCTGAGCGAGTCCCGCTGCCGCGCCGCGGCCGCGGGTCGAGTCGAAGGGTGGTCCCTCCCGACAAGAGTTGCCTCCCGAGTCTCGTCTGTGCCCTCCCGTCTAATCGCAATCGGCGCGCCGAGGGATCGAACAGCGGCGCAGGATTGCGATACTCCAAGCGCCCAGGCCTCGGCGGCCGCCGCGCCCGCGGTGGCGCCCGATACGACCAGCACGTGCGCGCGCGACGCCGCATCGATCGGCTCGCGCAAGCGGCCCATCGGGATGACCCGCCCCTGCGGAATCTCTCCCACCGTGGTCACGAGTATGTCGAGGTCCCGCGCCAGGTCGATGTGCTGAAACCCGTCGTCGAGCACATGCACGGTGCAGCCAAGTTGGCGTTCGGCCAGAGTGCCCGCGAGAAATCGATCTGGCGAGACGCAGACGACGGCGCCGGGCACTTGCCGCGCCAGCATCAAGGGCTCGTCGCCGGCGCGATCGATCGTGGCCAGCACCCGCGTGCCGTCGGAAACGACCACGACGCCGTCGGCCGCGTCGGCGCGCGCGTAGCCACGGCTCAGGATCGCGGGCCGCTCGCCCCGCGCGACCAGGAAGTTGGCGATCGCCGCGACGATGGGCGACTTGCCGGTGCCGCCCATCGACAGGTTGCCGACGCTGATGACGGGGTGTGCGAGGCGGCGCCGGCGATCGGGATGGCGCTCGGCCCAGCGCCGGCGGGCGCGCATCGCCTGGCCGTACAGGGAATCAAGCAAGGGGTCTGAACGGCCGCACGTTGGCGGGATAGGCGCGCGCCTCTTGCGGAAGCAGGCCGGCCAGCACGGACACGCTTTTTTCCTTCGCGCCGCGATTCGCCTCGACCAGCGCGCGGGCGGCCGCGCCGAGCCGGGCGCGCCGGACCGGGTCGCCCATCAGCGAGAGGAACGCTTCCTCGAGCTCGTGCTCGCCGGCGATCTGCACGCCGCCGCCGTTACTGACGAAGGCATCGGCGATCTCGAAGAAATTCTCCATGTGGGGCCCGAAGATAATCGGCTTGCCGAACACCGCCGGCTCCAGCACGTTGTGGCCGCCGGTCGCCACGAGACTGCCGCCGACAAACACCACGGTCGCCACCTGGTAGAGCGTCGCCAACTCGCCGATGGTGTCGAGCACGACGATGTCGACGCGCGGCTCGGCGTCGATGGCGAGGTCGGTGCGCCGCGCCACTTTCCAGCCTTCCGCGCGCGCGAGCTGTTCCGCTTCCGCGAACCGCTCGGGGTTCCTCGGCGCGAGGATCAGCAGCGCATTCGGGGCGGTCGAGCGGACGCGGCGGAACGCGCGAAACACCGCGGCCTCCTCGCCCTTCATGGTGCTGCCGGCCATGATCACCGGCCGCGACGACGGCACCCTGAAGTAGCGCAGCACGCGGTCGCGGGCGCGGGCCTGCGGCGCGGTGGACGGCAGGTCGAGCGAATCGAACTTGAGGCTGCCCGTCACGACGACCCGGCCGGGATCGGCGCCGAGCTCGATGAAGCGGCGCGCCGATTCCTCGCTCTGCACGCAGAACTTGTCGATGTCGTCGAGCACGCGCCGCATCATCGGCCGTACCATGCGGTAGCGCGGAAACGACTTCGGCGACAGCCGGCCGTTGACGATGGCCGACTTGATGCTCCGCGCGCGGCATTCGCGCAACAGGTTGGGCCAGATCTCCGTTTCCATCATCACAAAAAGACGGGGTCGCACCAGGTCGAGCGTGCGGCGAACGAAGATGCCGAGGTCGAACGGGAAATAGAACACCGCGTCGACATCCTGCACGTTGCGGCGCGCCAGTTGCTGGCCCGCTAGCGTCGTCGTCGACAGGAACATCCGCAGCTCAGGATAGCGGCGCTTCAAATCGCTGATGAGCGGCCGGGCCTTGAGCACTTCGCCGACCGACACGGCATGGATCCATATCGACCGATCGGCGTCCATGTTGAACGACACGGGGAGGTATCCCATGCGCTGCCGGAGACTGCCGACATATTTCTTGTAGCGCAGCGCCTGGTAGACGAACCACGGCGAGGCGATCACCGCGACCGCGAGCACGAGGACGCTGTAAAGGCTATACATTCAAGGACTTACGAACAGTTTTCAGTATAACCGCGCGACCACGTGGCGACAAACCTTTAGGTTTGTCGATCCTCACGTGGCGACAAACCTTAAGGTTTGTCGATCCAGTTGTACAATTTCTCTCTTATGGCTATCAAAGTGGGCATCAATGGGTTCGGCCGGATCGGCCGCAACATCATGCGCGCCGCCCTGGCGCATAACGACGTCGACATCGTCGCGGTCAACGACATCACCGACGCGGCGACGCTGGCGCACCTGTTGAAGTACGACTCGGTGCTCGGCAACCTCAGCGTTCCCGTGAGCGCGAGCGGCGACACCATCAAGGTCGGCAGCGATCAGTTCAAGGTGCTCGCCAGCAAAGACCCGGGCGCGCTGCCGTGGAAAGACCTCGGCGTGGACATCGTGTTCGAATCGACCGGCAAGTTCACCAAGCGCGATGACGCGGCGAAGCACCTCGCGGCCGGCGCTCGCAAGGTGATCATCACCGCCCCGGCCACCGAGCCCGACGTCACGCTGGTGCTCGGCGTGAACGACGGCGACTACGACAAGGCCAAGCATCACATCATCTCGAACGCGTCGTGCACGACCAACTGCGTGGCGCCGCTGGCGAAGGTGCTGCACGAGTCATTTGGCATCCGCAAAGGATGGATGACGACGGTGCACGCCTACACCAACGATCAAAATCTGCTCGATTTGCCCCATAAGGATCTCCGGCGCGCGCGCGCGGCGGCGATGTCGATCATCCCGACAACCACCGGCGCCGCAAAGGCGGTCGGCGAAGTGTTGCCGGCCTTGAAGGGCAAGCTCGACGGCATCTCGATGCGGGTGCCAACACCCAACGTGTCGGTGGTGGACCTGGTCGCGATCCTCGGCCGGACGGTCACCGCCGAAGAAGTCAACGCCGCATTGAAGGCGGCGGCCGATGGCGCGCTGAAGGGCATCATCGAGTTCTGCACCGTGCCGCTCGTCTCGATCGACTTTCGCGGCAACCCGCATTCGTCGATTGTCGATGCGGCCTACACGAAGGTCCTCGATGGCGACTTCGTGAAGGTGATGGCGTGGTACGACAACGAGTGGGGCTATTCCAACCGCTGTGTCGACCTCCTGAAAAAACTGTAGGGCACCCTTTATGCACTCGTAGGGCACCCCTTTATGGGGTGCCGTGACTCAATGTGCCGAACTAAATGACCAAATATTCGATCAAGGACCTCGCGCTCGACGGCAAGCGCGTCTTCATCCGCGTCGACTTCAACGTGCCGATCAAGAACGGCGCGATCGGCGACGACACTCGCATCACCTCGTCGTTGCCGACCATTCGCTACGCCCTCGACAAGGGCGCAACGGTAGTCCTCGCGTCGCACCTGGGGCGGCCGAAGGGCAAGCCGACACCTGAATTCAGCCTGAAACCGGTCGGCGCGCACCTCGCGCAACTGTTGGATCGTCCGGTCGGATTCGCCGACGACTGCGTCGGGGAGCCCGCGCAAAAAGCTGTCGCCGCCGCACATGCCAATCCCCAGTCCAGGATCGTCCTGCTCGAGAACCTGCGCTATCACGCTCAAGAAGAAAAGAATGACGACGGGTTCGCCAGGGGGTTGGCCGCCTTAGCGGACGTGTACGTCAACGACGCGTTCGGCGCCGCGCATCGCGCGCATGCGTCCGTCGCGGCCATCGTGCCGCATTTTGCCTCCGCGGGCGCCGGACTCCTGATGGAGAAAGAGCTGCAATACCTGGGCATGGCGCTGGGCAATCCGGAGCGGCCGTTCGTCGCGGTGATGGGCGGCGCGAAGGTGTCGGACAAGATCGAGGTCATCGAAAGCCTGCTCGGACGGGTCGATCGCCTGCTCGTCGGCGGCGCGATGGCGTATACGTTTTTCAAGGCGCTCGGCATGCCGGTCGGCAAGTCGCTGGTTGAGGACGACAAGCTGGATGAGGCCCGCGCGATCCTGTCGCATGCGAAGGCGCGCGGCGTCGTGCTGCAGCTACCGGTCGATCACGTCGTCGCCGCGAAGATCGACGCGTCGGCGAGCACGCAAGTGCTGAAGGTCGGCGATCCCGAGATTGGCGATCGCATGGGTCTCGACATCGGCCCCGAAAGCGCGCGGCTCTACGCCGGCTTGCTGGCGGATGCCAAGACGGTGGTCTGGAACGGCCCGATGGGCGTGTTCGAGGTGGATGCCTTTGCGCGAGGGACACTCGCCGTCGCCAACGCGGTGGCCGCGGTGAAGGGCACGACGATCATCGGCGGCGGCGATTCGGTGGCCGCGATCAACGCCGCGGGTGTGGCCGCCAAGATCACGCACATCTCCACCGGCGGCGGCGCCTCGCTCGAGTTTCTCGCCGGCGCGGAGCTGCCCGGCGTAGCGGCGCTGCCCGACAAAAAACTGAAACTTAGAACTGAAACTTAAAACTTTCAACTTTCAACTTTGTCAATGCGCAAGCCTCTAATCGCCGGCAACTTCAAGATGTACAAGAGCGACCAGGAGACGGTCGCGTATCTGATCGAGCTGCGCGCGTTGGCCAAGGACATCCGCGC
>JANOZI010001071.1:0-2009 GCA_031429375.1 Acidobacteriota bacterium
GGCGCTCTTCTCCCCGGTTGGGTGCGCCAAGTGCAGGTACGCCGCAAAGGCGCGGCCCTTTCGATATGTGACTTGTAGCGACCGTTCGGTCATTCGGACACCTCGTAAACAGTCACGACGACGAGCAGCTTCTCGTCGGCATCTGGTTCCACGATTGCGATCCACGGACGCTGCAGGTGGCGAACGGGAATCATGAACCTACCCTCGACAACATTGGGCTCGAACGACGTCGCTCGCTCCAGCATAGACCGAACTTCGACCTCAGTGACACCGCGTTGCTCCATGCGCAATTCGGCGTGACTCGTGAATGACAAGTCCCAGTTCCACCACTCAGGAAACGTCGGCATTGGGCGCTCACAGAGCACCGAATCGTAGCACTCGACACGCCCCAATCGCAGTGTCTCAATTCACGTCAGAAGGGGGAACACAGGGGGGAAACGCACCCCGGAACCATGTGTTCCTACCAAACTAGCGTCCGTCGATGAGTCAGGACTCTGTCGCGTCGAGGAGGACGAGTCAGGTCTCTGTTGCTAAAACGGTTTCACGGCAACCACTTAGCCGAGCCCGACCCCAATAGCCTCTGCCAGGCACCGGCGGCGTTCTTTGCCGCCACAACCGAAGCCTGTGCAGAATTCTAGGCGTGAGCGACCCCCCTCTTGAAGGGGGGTGGGTGGCCCCGTGCCCGTCGACGGGGGTCGCTCACGCCCAGTTTGTCGCAGTCGCCGTTGGGTCGGCGGCGGACCGTCCTGTGCGGGAGGGATTGCACCGAGAATGGACAGCTGCAAGGTTTCGTCGCGAATCGGCGTTCAGGAAAATAGGCAGCGCCCTCACACCGCAAGGTCGTTGACGCGACACTGATCGTCGCCGCGCAGCATCCGCCCGATGTTGCGACCTCAGGCATGTCCGCGCCACCTCAGTGGTCGCCGGCCAATCGCCTCCCGAATCATCGGGTCAAGTTCCAGGCAAGGTAGGCGCACCTTCGCGCTCCAGTGGCGCGACGCCAGGTGCAGAGAGATCCGGACCATCACGTCATCGATGATGGGCTCGCTCTCGTCCCCGTCAAGACTCTCCGCTTCGCTTCGCCCACGCCGAACGGCGTGGCTCCGGTCTTGACGGATCCTCGACCGAGCCTGGAAGCCGGCTCTTACGTGATGGTCCGGGTGCCTATGGCCCGCAACGTTCCGCAAAACAGTGCATTCCACGGACGCGTATGGACGACATCATCGACCGCGAAGCCGAGTCCGAGGAAACGAGCCTCGCGCGATGCCGCGAACTGCTCGGCGGAGAAGCCGCCGATTTGTCAGACGAACAGCTCGACGCGATTCGACAACACGCGCATGCGATGGCCAGCGTCTTGGTCGAATTATTTGTCACTGGAAATTCTCAAAGCTGAACCGCATGTTTGACTTGCCCATGCAGAACGACGGCGTTAATCTGCGGCCTATGGTTGGCGCGATTATCTACATCCGCGTCAGTACCAAAGAGCAGACGGAAAACCTCAGCCTGCCGACACAACTCCGAGTCTGCGACGAGTACTGCCGCCGAGAAGGTTTCGAGATCCTCGAGCGCTTCAAAGAAGAAGGCGAGAGCGCGAAAACTGCGGACCGGCGCGAGCTCCAGCGATTGCTTGCGTACTGCCGCAGCAACAAAGGCAAAGTGCACTTCCTGGTGGTCTTCAACGTGACCCGTTTCGCGCGGGACAAGTACGACCACTTCGCGCTCCGTTCGCACCTGAAGTCGCTAGGCATTTCCTTGCGGTCAGCGACGGAGCCGATCGACGACACATCGACCGGGAAGCTGATGGAAGGTGTCCTTGCCGCCTTCGCACAGTTCGACAACGACGTGCGTTCGGATCGAACGCGCGCAGGAATGCAGGAAGCGCTTCGGCGGGGACGATGGACATTCTTGGGTCCGCTCGGCTACCTGAATGCGCCGCGCGCGATGCGGCAAAGCTTGATGCCTGATCCAGAACGGGCGCCGATCGTTCGCCGACTGTTCAAGCACTACGC
>JANOZI010001072.1:0-6688 GCA_031429375.1 Acidobacteriota bacterium
GGGGAATGATCTGGCGTCCGGCATATGCCGCCTTGTACTTCTCGTAGATCTCTTTCACTTCAACCGGAAATACTTCCGTCACGACCCGCGTGATGTCGTACTCCTCGCCCTTCACGACGGGGTCGACGTAGATGATGAACATCGTGTTTCCTGCAGCCGGCGCTGGGGACTTGAAGAACTTCATCCCGGCCACCTGGGTCTTGCGCGCGGCGTTGTCGTTCTTGGCGAGGGCTTCCCGGTACTTCGCCAGCACGCTCTCAAAGTTGGCAGTGCCCTCGGGCTTGATAAGCAGGATGATGACAGCCGCATCCCCTTCCAACAGCATCACTGGAGCCGGCTTGGCTGCAGGATCCTGCGCCAAAACGACACTAGGCGCCACCAGCGTGAAACCCGTCAGCACTAACCCCGACACGATGACCTGCAATCCTCGAAGCATTGATCTGCCCTCCAAAAGGTCGCTACTTTACCGTACTGGGCGGTTCGATGAAAACCGCCATCACTTCATTAGCCAGAAGCATGCCAGACCTGGTGAGGGCCAGCCGCTGCCCCGGTTCGTGGACGAGGAGCCCGGCGCCGACATAGGGCTCCAAGTGTCTTCCGTATCGTCCCCAGATATCAACGGAATGTCGCAGGCCCAGGGAGGCCAGGTCGAGACCCTCGGCCAGCCGGAGCCCCATGAACAGCGCTTCTTCCAGTCGTTCTTCGGCCCCCAGCGTGCGACGGTCCGCCGTGACGCCGGCTCCTGCCGCGATTCGGTCGACGTAATCGGTCGTCGAGTTGATGGTCCGCCACCGCTCGCCCCCGTAAGTCGAATGGGCGCCGCAGCCAAAGCCAAGCCACTGCCCTTCCTGCCAGTACTTAAGGTTGTGACGAGCGCGGCGGGCGTTCGGTCGGGCCACATTGGAGATTTCGTACTGCTCGAAGCCGGCGCGATCGAGCCTGGCCAGGCCGTCCAGATACATCTCCGCCGCATCGTCATCAGGCGCGACCGACGATCCCGATCGCGCCATTTCGTCCTTGATGGGCGCGTTGGGATAAATCTCGAGGAGATAGAGCGAAGCGTGCTCGGGGCCGGCCTCGATCAAGCCATCGACGGATTCGAGCCAGTCCGCAGGCCGCTGCCCCGGCAGCCAGAGCATGAGATCCAGGCTGAGGTTGTCGAAGCCGGCACTTCGCGCGCGTCGAATCGCGTCGCGCGCGCCGGCGGCCGAATGCAGGCGGCCAAGCCGCTTGAGCTCTTCGTCGCGGAATGATTGCACCCCGAAGCTCAATCGATTGACGCCGGCCGCGAGGTAGCCGTCGAGGGTGGCGGCGGTCGCCGACTCGGGGTTGGCTTCGAGCGTGATCTCACTATCGGGCGCAAGGTCGAAACTCTCGCGGCACGCGGTGACGAGGCAATCGACTTCTGCCGGTTCGAGCAACGACGGCGTGCCGCCGCCGAAGAAGATGGTGTCGGCGGCAACCGCCGGTTCGGCCGAACGCCGGATGTCGGTCGCCAGGGCGTCGACGTAGCGCTGCCTCAAGCCATCGTCATGGAGTCCGCGGTTGAAGTTGCAGTAGTTGCAAATCGCCGCGCAAAACGGAATGTGAAGGTAGAGGCCGATGGGGCTCAAGGTGCGTACAGTGCGTACAGTGCGTACAGTGCGTACGGTGCCAAGGGTGCCACGGGGTTGGTGCCGGGTGCTATTTGCTTCCCGCTTTTCCACCGGACCAGTTCAACTCATACTGCGTTCCTGTGTCCTTAGCTTTGAGACGCGCGCGGGCCATCGACTTCGGGCGGGTATCGCCTGGAAGATTTTTCGGGGACGCCGGAGAGGTTTTTTCCCAGGTCGCGATCTTTTCGGCCGATGCATCGAGGCCGACATCGCGCACGTCGACGCCGTCGATCTTCACCCAATCGCACATTTCCTTCAGGCGCGAGCGGGTTCGGGCTCCGAGCTGATAGATGAAGCTGCGCGGATCGGTATTCGGCAGCTCGTCATCGAGGTTGCTGGTGAAGATGGTGGGCCGCTTGGCGTTGTAGCGGGTGTTGACCACGAGCCCGAGCGTTTCCTGCACCCACTCGGAGCTCTTCTCTGCGCCGAGATCGTCCAGCACCAGCAAGTCGGCGTTCAAGACCGGCTCGAGCACATCCATCTCGGTTTCTTCGACCGAGCGGTTATAGGTATCGCGCACCAGGCGCAGCAGATCGCGGGTTTCGAAGAAATACGCGCGCGCCCCCTTCTCGCGAATGATCTCCTTCAGGATCCCGACGGCCAGGTGGGTCTTGCCGACGCCGTGCGGACCGTAGAACAGCAGCCCGCGGTCCACCGAGGGAAACGCCGACACGAACTTGGTCGCGCGCCGAAACGCGTCGGTCTGGGTATTGGCGCCCCGCTCGAAGTTCGACAGCTCGGCGCGCGCATAGCGCGGTGGGATCTTCGCGTCGTTCAGCAAGCGACCGATCACGGCGGCGCGCCAGCAATCGCACCTGACGAGGCGCTCGGCGCCGTCGACTTCCACGCTTTTCCAGCGGGTCCCGTGGCAAATCTCGCAGTCCATGCGTAAACTCTTAACTCTTAACTCTTAACTTTTAACTCTGAACTCTGAACTGTCGCGCGGCTAACAGTTAGTTTAGATAGCCGCGGAGTACGGTAGGACAGCGCGCGGCTTGGAGGGTCGTGAGGTCGAACGGCAGCCCGCGGCCGGCCTTGCGGCGCTTGCGGGAGGATCGGCGCACCTTGCGGTCGTCGTGCAGGCTCGTCAACAAATCTGAATGTTCCTGGCCTTCGGGAGTCGCCGCGCTCTGCGCATGCTCGAGCGCCAGCTGGATCGCTTCGACCTGCCGCCCGGCGACGGCCGCGGCGAGAAGCCCTGACGCGCTCAAGGCGGGCGTGCGGGCCGCTTCGGCCAGCATGTGCATCACGGCCTGGCGGATCCACCACACGGCTGAGCTCTGAAAATCCTGGCCGCCTGACGGATCGAACCGGCGCGCGGCCTCGATCATCGCGAGGTTGCCCTCGTGAATCAGATCGAGCAGCGGCACGCCAAGATGCCGAAAGCGCCTGGCGTAACCGACGACGAAGCGCAGGTTCGATTGAATGAGGCGGCTGAGCGCG
Organism: Acidobacteriota bacterium; assembly: GCA_031429375.1. Taxonomy (GTDB): domain Bacteria; phylum Acidobacteriota; class Vicinamibacteria; order Vicinamibacterales; family UBA2999; genus 12-FULL-67-14b. The sequence continues at coordinate 3,099 of JANOZI010001072.1, forward strand.
TCTTCGTCGCCGTGTTGCTGGATGCGGCTGCCGAGATGTCGCTCGTCGTCTGGTGAGAGGCTGGGGAAGCCGGCGATCTCGCGGAGATAAGCGTGCAACGTTGCGGATTCAGAGGCGAGCGACTCGAGCTTCCTGACCACGTGCAAATATTAGCATCTCGCCGCGGCCCTCAGCAGTATTTGCGCAGTGATTTATTACGCGCCGCGCGTTTTTTTTGCCGGCTCAGGTTTGCTGACCGTGGCGTCGGGTCCGTGTTGCGATGCGCGTACTAAATCCGTCGGCGACGCCTTGACCAGCGCCGTGCCAAGGCGCTGCTCCCAGTCGTCGATGCCGCGCGCCAGCTCGCGCTTGACGTATTCCATGAATTCGTTGACCTCGCCCTGCATCTGCTCCATCTTGCGGCGCATGTTCAGGATGATCTCCACGCCGGCCAGGTTGACGCCAAGGTCTCGGGTCAATGCCAGAATTGTTTCCAGCTGCTCGAGATCCTCTTCGGAATACAGCCGCGTGTTGCCTTCGGTCCGCGACGGCTTCAGCAACCCTTCCCGTTCGTACAGGCGCAAGGTCTGCGGGTGGATGTTGTAGCGCTGGGCCACCACGCTGATCATGAAATACGCCTTGCCCGATCGCTTGGTCATGGCTTGTCCACCGTAGCGTTCGCGGAGGTGGATTTATCCGCCGTAGCTTTAGCGGAGGTGGATTCCCTGACGCTCTCGCCGTTGATGCGGCCAAATTCGCGCAGCAGTTCCTTGGAGCGCTCGTCCAGCACCTTCGGCAGCCTCATGCGGACTTCGACCACGAGGTCGCCGCGCTGCCCGGTCCGCGACACGGCGCCGCGGTCGCGCAGCCGGAAGCGCTGGCCAGACTGCGTGCCCGGCGGGACGCGCAGCCGCACCGAGCCATCCGGCGTTTCGATGTCGATCTTGGCGCCCAGCGCGGCTTCGTGCACGGCAATCGGCACGGTCATGTGCAACTCGTCGCCCTCGCGCCGGTAGACCGGATGCTCGAGCACTTCGACGTCGATGAACAGATCGCCCGGGATGCCGCCGCGCACGCCCGCGTGGCCCTTGCCGGGGATGCGCACGCGCGCGCCATTCGCCACGCCGGCCGGGATTCGCACCGTCAGCGTCTCCGACCGCGACTCCACGCCCTGGGCGCCGCACGCTCCGCACTCTTCCTGTTTCAGGCGGCCCGATCCGCCGCACGTAGGACAGTTCTTGGCAAACACCATGTGGCCGCGGACCGATCGCACCGACCCCGTGCCTTCGCACCCGACGCAGCGCGTTTCGGTGACGCGGTGAAAGCCGCTGCCCGCGCACACGCGGCAAGTATCCTGGCGCGTCACGGTGACGCCGCGCGGTACGCCGTGCCACGCGTCTTCGAAGCCCAGCGTCGTCTTGGCGTGAATGTCGGCGCCGTGGTCGGGCGCCTCGCCCGGCTCGCGGCCGGAGCGGCGCGCAAAGACCTCCTCGAACAACTCGCCGAAGGTCGTCGTCCGCTCGGCGTAGACACGGCTCGAGAAGTCGAACCCGGCAAAACCGACCGAGCCGGCGTCGTCTTCGGTGACGCCCACCAACTGGCCGGCGTCGTAACGGCGCCGCCGATCCGGATCCATCAGCGTCTCGTACGCGTCGAGCACCTGGCGGAAACGGGCCTCCGACTCCCGGTCGCCGGGATTGATGTCGGGATGCAGCCGGCGCGCCAGGCGGCGATACGCCCGCTTGATCTCGCCCGTCGGCGCCCCGCGCTCAACTCCGAGGACAATGTATAAATCCATGGTGATCGATGTCAGATCGCGGCATCATCATTTCTTCTCGTCCTCTACCACTTCAGCGTCGATGACATCGCCGCCGCCCTGGCCCGACTGGCCGCCAGGCGCGGAGCCGCCGGCGGATGCCGAAGCTCCACCCGCCCCGCCCGCCGCACCAGCCCCACCAGCCTCACCGGCCTGGCCGGCGCTTGCGGCGCCGGCCTTGTAGAGCGCCTCGGACGCCTTGTGCTGCGCGGTCATGAGCGCGTCCATCGCGCGGCTCATGGCGGGCACGTCGTTACTCTCGATCGCCTTCTTCAAGTCGGCCATCGCCGATTCGATCGCGTTCTTGTCGGAGATCGGGATTTTCTCGCCGGCGTCCTTGAGCATGCGCTCGGCGGTGTAGATCGACTGGTCGGCGCGGTTGCGGATCTCGATTTCCTCGCGGCGCTTCTTGTCTTCGTCGGAGTGCGCCTCGGCCTCGCGCATCATGCGATCGACCTCGTCCTTGCTGAGGCCGGACGAGGCGGTGATGGTGATCTTCTGTTCCTTCTGCGTGCCGAGGTCCTTCGCCGACACGTTGACGATGCCGTTGGCGTCGATGTCGAAGGTCACCTCGATTTGCGGGACCCCGCGCGGCGCGGGCGGCAGCCCCACCAGGTGGAAGCGGCCCAGCGTGCGGTTGTCGCGCGCCAGCGGGCGCTCGCCCTGCACCACGTGCACTTCGACGCTGGTCTGGTTGTCGGAGGCGGTCGAGAACACTTCGCTCTTGCGCGTCGGGATGGTGGTGTTGCGCGTGATCAGCGGCGTCATGATGCCGCCCATGGTCTCGATGCCGAGCGACAGCGGCGTCACATCGAGCAGCAGCAGGTCCTTGACTTCACCGGCCAGCACGCCGGCCTGGATCGCCGCGCCGATCGCCACGACCTCGTCGGGGTTGACGCCCTTGTGCGGTTCCTTGCCGAACAGCTCCTTGACCATCGCCTGCACGCGCGGGATGCGGGTCGAGCCGCCGACCAGCACCACCTCGTCGATCTTCGACGGGTCGACGCCGGCATCGGCGAGCGCCGTCTTGGTGGGTCCGACGGTCTTCTGCAGCAGATCTTCCACGAGCGATTCGAACTTCGCCCGCGTCAGCTTCATCGCGAGGTGTTTCGGGCCGCTCGCATCCGCGGTGATGAACGGCAGGTTGATCTCGGTTTCCATCACCGACGACAGCTCCATCTTGGCCTTCTCCGCCGCCTCGCGGAGGCGTTGCAGCGCCATGCGGTCCTTGCCCAGGTCGATGCCGTCGCTCTTCCTGAACTCGTCGATGATCCACTCCATCACGCGCTGATCGAGGTTGTCGCCGCCGAGGTGGGTGTCGCCGTTGGTGGACTTGACCTCGACGACGCCCTCGCCCACTTCCAGGATCGAGATGTCGAACGTGCCGCCGCCGAAGTCGTAGACGGCGATGGTCTCGTCTTTCTTCTTGTCCAGGCCATACGCGAGCGCGGCCGCGGTCGGCTCGTTGACGATGCGCATCACTTCGAGCCCGGCGATCTGGCCGGCTTCCTTGGTGGCCTGGCGCTGCGCGTCGTTGAAGTACGCCGGCACCGTGATCACCGCCTTGGTGACCGGCTGCCCGAGGTAGTCTTCCGCGGCCTGCTTGAGCTTCTGCAGGATCATCGCGGAGATTTGCGGCGGGGCCAGGTCCTGGTCGCCGATCTTCACGCGGACGTCGCCGTTGCCGGCGCGCTCGACGCGGTACGGCACCATCTTCATTTCCTCGTTCACCTCGTCGAAGCGGCGTCCCATGAAGCGCTTGATCGAGAAGATGGTGTTTTCGGGATTGGTGACG
>JANOZI010001073.1:0-4527 GCA_031429375.1 Acidobacteriota bacterium
TTCATCGGCACGTGGCAGGCGGCCGCCGGACTGTTGCTGCTGATCGCGTGCGCGAACATCGCCAACCTGCTGCTGGCGCGCGGCGGCGAGCGCTCGCAGGAATTCGCCATCCGCCTGGCGCTCGGCGCCGGACGCGGACGGCTGTTCTGGCAGACGATTCTCGAAGGCCTGATGTTATCGGCGCTGGCCGTCTCGGCATCGGTGCCGTTCGCGATGGTGGGCCTCGGCCTGTCGCGCCGCTCTATTCCCGACGAAGTGATCCGGTTCGTGCCCGGCTGGAGCTTCATTCGCCTCGACCTCCGCCTGCTGTTGTTCACGGCACTGCTGGGCGTCGTGGCGATGCTGGTCTTCTCGCTCGTGCCTGCCTTCCAGGCCACGCGCGCGCAAGTCAGCGAAGGCCTGCGGCACTCGAGCCGAACGCTCACGCCGGGCCGGCGCAGAAACTGGACGCGCAACGTGTTGGCCACCGCGCAGGTCGCGCTGACGCTCGCCGTGCTGTTCGGATCGGGACTCATGTTGTCGGCGGCGGATCGGGCCACCGCCAATCTCGGCTTCGACAAGAACAACCTCCTCGTCGCCGAGGTCGATCTGCCGGAGCGCTCGTATCAATCACCGGAGGCGCGGCGCCGTTTCATCACCACGGTGCTCGACAGCATGGCCGCGATCCCCGCGGTCACCGAATCGGCCTTCACCACCAACGTGCCGTACGGAAACTCGAACACCGATCGACCGATTTGGCCCGAGGGACAACAGCTGCGGGATGGCGAAGTGCGCCGCGCGAGTTATCGGCGCATTTCGCCGCAGTACTTCGCCGCGATGCGGATCCCGCTGCAATCGGGGCGTCTCTTCAGCGACGCCGACCGGCCCGACTCACCGCCGGTCGCGATCGTGAGTGCGGGGTTCGCGGAGACGCACTGGCCCGGGCAGGAACCGCTCGGACGCCGCTTCAAGATCGCCGGCGACGGCACGTGGATGACCGTGGTCGGCGTGTCAGGCAACATCGTTCACGACTGGTTCTTCCGGCGCACTGATGCGACCGTGTACCGGCCGTTCCTTCAGGACCTGCCGCTGCGAGCCGGATTCACCATCAGGACCGTCGGCGATCCGATGGCCTTGGCGGGCGACCTGCGCCGCGCCGTCGCCGCAGCTGATTCCGACCTGCCGGTTGCGAGACTGTCGTCGATGGTGGCTTTGATCGACACGCGTGTCGCCGGGCTGAGCTTCATCGCCAGCTCGCTTGGCGTGATCGCGCTTATCGCCTTCGGGCTCGCGCTGATGGGCATCTACAGCCTGATGGCGTACGTCACCAGCCAGCGCACGCAGGAAATCGGCGTGCGCATGGCGCTCGGCGCCAGCTGGTGGCAGGTCGTGCGCCTGACGACGGCGCAGGCGCTGAAAATCACCGTGGCGGGGACCCTGGTCGGTTCGGCGCTCGCCTTCGGGCTCGGACGCGTGATGCAGTCGATCCTGCTCGGGATCGTCACCACCAGCCTGCTGCAGCTGGCCGGCCTCGTGGCGCTGCTCACGACCGCAACGCTGCTGGCCGCCTACCTGCCCGCGCGGCGAGCGGCGCGGCTCGATCCGACGAACGCCCTGCGCGAATACTGACCTGCCCTCTTAACTCTGAACTCTGAACTCTTAACTCTTCTTGTATAGTGTCGGCCGAGGTTCCTCTTGGCCGAACTGTTTCATCAGAATTACAGCCCCGTCGCCGGCAGCGTCTTGCTCTCGGCGCTGGTGGCGTCCATTCCGCCGCTCCTACTGGCCCTCTGCCTGGCCGTGTTCCGGGTACCCCCCTGGAAATCCGCGATCGTCGGCGCGACGAGCGCGTTCGTGCTGGCCTGGCTGGTCTGGGGCATGCCGCTCGGCTTGACGTTTGCCGCCGCCACGCACGGCATGGCCTACGGGCTGTGGCCGATCTGCTGGATCGTGCTGAGCGCGGTGCTCTTCTACAACCTCTCAGTCGAAAGCGGCGACTTCGACGTCATCCGCCGATCGCTGGCGCGGCTGACGACCGATCGGCGCATCCAGATCCTGCTTGTCGCCTTCTGTTTCGGCGCCCTCATCGAAGGCATCGCGGGCTTCGGCGCGCCGGTCGCCATCACCGCGTCGATGCTGGCGGGGCTCGGCTTCGAGCCGATCATGGCCGCGGTGCTCGCCCTCATCGCCAACACCGCGCCGGTCGCGTTTGGATCGCTCGGCATTCCCGTGACGACGCTCGGCGGCCTGTTGGCGCCGATGCTCGGCCACGACACGCAAACCACGACGCGCGCGCTGTCGGCGATGGTCGGACGCCAGTTGCCGTTCTTCTCGCTGATCATCCCCGCCTATCTCGTCGTGCTCTATGCCGGATGGAGCCGGATGATGGCGGTGTTCCCCGCCGTGTTCACCGCCGGCCTGACGTTTGCGATCGGCCAGTTCGTCGTGTCGAACTACGTCGGCCCGGAGCTCACCGACACGCTGGCTGCGCTGTTCTCGCTCGCCGCGGTGGCGGTGCTGCTGAAGTTCTGGCAGCCAAGCGATGGGTATTCCGACGGCATGGTGATGCCGGTCGAAACGATTCGCGACACGCCCGGTCGCGTCGGGCGCGCGTATGCGACCTACGGCATTCTCGTCGTCACGGTGTTGATCGGGCAAAGCGGCAATTTCGCCGGCATGTCGCAGGTCAAGCCGCCGAAGAACGTGACCGCGCTGCTGCGGTGCGGCCAGGCGGGGTATGCGCTCTGTCCCGAGCCGTGGGTCGGCCCAACCGCCGCGACGGCGCCGCAGTCGTTCCGCTTCCCGGTGTGGGATTTCAGCTGGCCGGGCGCGTACCAGATGGTGGACGGCAGGCCGGCGCCGATCGTGCAGCGCGAGCCGCCAGTCGTGGCGAAAACCACCCCGTATGCGCTGATGTATCGCCTCGATTTCCTCGCCGCCGCGGGCACGCTGGTCCTGATCGCGACGTTCGTCGCATTGATTCCGATGCTCGCCGCCGGCTCGAGGCCGGGCATTCTCGGCGTGGCCTTCGGCAAGACGATCGCGCAATTGAAGCTGCCGATCATCACCATCGCCTTCATTCTGTCGATCGCCACGGTGATGAATTATTCCGGCATGACCTCGTCCATGGCGCTGGCGCTCGCGCAAACCGGATGGCTGTTCCCCTTCTTCTCGGCCTGGCTCGGCATGCTCGGCGTGTTCCTGACGGGTAGCGACACGTCGTCCAACACGTTGTTCGGGCCGCTGCAGGCCACCACCGCGAAGGTGTCGGGTCTGGATCCGATCCTGATGGGCGCAACCAACAGCTCGGCCGGCGTGATGGGCAAGATGATTAGCCCGCAGAACCTGTCGGTCGGCGCCGCCGGCGTGGGCGCGGTCGGCCGCGAGGGCGAGATCTTCTCGAAGGTGATCTTTCACAGCATGGCGCTGACGGCGCTGATGGGCGTGCTCGCCATGCTCCAGGCCTACGTGGTGCCTTGGATGGTGCCTACGCTCGGAAATCCTTGACGGGAGCGTTCCTTGTCGGGACCTCTCGTAGAAGGTGTTTTCGGATAAGCAACACCGATGGGCACTTCGTGTCTGGATCATCGAATGCTCAGCTAAAATGACGACGAATGCCGCACGCGTTCGGTGAGTTCGTGTTTGACGCCAAGGCGCGCCTGCTCACCCGCCGGGGCGAGGCGGTGCACCTCACGGCCAAGGCCTGCGAGCTGTTGCAGCTGCTGGCGTCGAAGCGGCCCGATGCGGTCGCGAAAAAAGAGATCCACCAGCAGCTCTGGCCCGACACGTTCGTGTCGGACGTGAGCCTGACCACGCTGGTGTTCGAGCTGCGCACGGCGCTGGGCGAGTCGGCGCGATCGCCGCGCTTCGTGCGCACCGTGCACGGCTTCGGTTACGCCTTCCAGGTCAGCGGCGGCGACGGCCGGGACGAGACGCCGTTCTGCGTCGTCCACGAGGGCCACGAAATTGCGTTGAAGCGGGGCGAGAACCTGATCGGCCGGTCGCGCGACTGCGTGATCCGGCTCGAGTCCACCCGCGTGTCGCGCCATCACGCGCGCATCACGGTGGATGACGATGCGGCGCTGATCGAAGACTGCGGCAGCCGCAACGGCACGGCGGTGGGCGGCGTGAAGATCAAGGGCCGGGTCCGCCTCAAAGACGGCGACGAAATCGCCGTCGCCGGCATCAACGTGCAGTTCCGGATCGTCGACAGCGCAGACGCCACTCAGGCTACTGAGTGGGCCTAACGAGTTCAGAGTTAGGAGTTCAGAGTTAGGAGTTCAGAGTTAAGTTCTTCAAAAACTCTTAACTCTGCACTCTTAACTCTGCACTCCTTCAGGTGGGTTTGCCTTAGGCCCTGGCGCGGCCTGGTCACCGACAAAGCCGCAGGTCTTGTGCGAGCCATCGCAAAACGGCTTTTCCTTTGACTGACCGCACCGGCAGAGCGAGAACGGTTTTTTCGGCACGACGTACTCTGCGCCGTTCCAGTCCACAAGCTTGACGTCCTCGCCCTCGACAAGTAGCGAACCGTTCTGTCTAACCTTGATC
>JANOZI010001074.1:0-3006 GCA_031429375.1 Acidobacteriota bacterium
CACTCGGGGTTTGACATCCTGTGCGCTATCCGCCAAAGTCGTATTCCTCTGACTCATGCGCATTCACCTTATCAATCCAAGTGACGTGTCGTTCGGATCAGCAGTAATCACCCCGCGATGGCTGTACGTGCTGGCGGCGGCGACGCCGCGGCACCTCGGCGATCCGCAGGTGGTGGACGAAACGCTGGACCAAATCGACCTGTCGACGGTGTCACGCGGCGACGTGATCGGCATCGGCATTCACACGCTCAACGCGCTGCGCGGCTACGAAGTCGGCCGCGCCGCCCGCGAGCGCGGCGCGTACGTCGTGTACGGCGGCATTCACTCGACGCTGTTTCCGGACGAGCCGTTCGAGCACGGCGGCGCCCACGTGGTGGTCAAGGGCGACGGCGACCGGGTCTGGGGCCAGGTCATCGACGACTGCCTTGCGGGCGCGCCGAAGCGCCTCTACGAAGGCGGCAAGATCGAGGGCGGCTCGATGATCTCGGCGCGCTGGGACCTGCTGCCGCGCGACAAATACATGATCGCGTCGGTGCAGACGGTGCGCGGCTGCCCGAAACATTGCTCGTTCTGTTCGGTCTGGCGCACCGACGGCCAGAAGCCGCGCGTGCGCGCGTCCGACGCCATCATCGAAGAGCTCGTCGAGCTGCGCCGCCTCGGCTTCCGCTTCATCGCGCTGGCCGACGACAATTTCTATCCGGTCACGCTCGAAGACCTCCGCATGGCCGATCGGCGCGCCGACAAGACCACCTACAACCGCCTCAAGGCGATCCGCGACGAACGGTTCGAGTTGATGGAACAGCTGTCGAAGCTGCCGTCAGACATGAACTTCTTCACGCAGATCACGATGGAAGCGGCGGAGGATCCGGACTACCTGGACGCGATGAAGAAGGCGCGCATCCGCGGCGCGCTCGTCGGCATCGAGGCGGTCACGCCCGAGGGGCTGAAGGACATCTACAAGGACTTCAACTTCGCCGGCGACGCGCTCGCCGAGCGGCTGCAGGAGTTCAAGAAACGCGGCGTCCACGTGCTCGGCTCGTTCATTTTCGGACTGCCGAGCGACCGGCCCGCGACGTTCGAGGCCACCGCGGCGCTGGCGCAGCGCGCCAATATCACGCTGGCGCAGTTCGTGATGCTGACGCCGTTTCCCGGCACGCTCGACTTTCAGAAGTGGGAAGAGGCGCAAGCCGAGAGTGCCCCGAGAATCGACGGAGTGCCGGTGACGCGGCACTGGTTGATCCCGAAACACCTGCGGCCCAAGGCCTACATGCCTCACCCGGTCATGTCGGCCGACGAGATTCGCCGGCGCACGCAGGGCGTGTGGGACGAGTTCTACCGGCTGCCGCTGGTGTGGGAGCGCGCCAAGTGCGTGAAGTCGCTCAAGTCGCGCGTCGCCTTCGTGTTGATCTCCAAGCTATACCGGCAGATGTACGCCAACACCGGCATCTCGACCGACAGCGCGCGGTCAAACAAGGCGCACCGCATGGCGCGGCTCATGTCGAAGCCGCTCGTCAAGCTCTTTGCCGGCTCGCCGATGCCGGACCTCAGGATGCCTCTCGAGAGTTCAGAGTTCAGAGTTCAGAGTTAAGAGTTCAGAGTTCAGAGTTCAGAGTTGCCAGTGAACAGTTGCCAACAGTGGTGAGTTAAGAGTCAAGGGTCAACCGTGCGGATTCTTCTCGTCTTGTTGTTGGCACTCGCCGCCGCCACGACGGGCGAGGCCCAGCGGCGCGGGCGCCAGGGCGGCCGCGGCGGGTTCGAGATCACCCTCGCGACGCCAGACAGTTTCGACGGGCTGTTCCAGTTCTGTCGCGTCGCGTTCCGCGGCAATCGCGCCGGCGACGGCGGCAACTGGGGCGTCGATTACCCGAGGGCCGACATCAACATGTCGATTCGCCTGTCGGAGCTCACCAAGACCAGAGTCAGCTTTGCGGCGCCGGACGAGCCCAGGCACCTGGTCGTGCAGCTCACGAGCGAAGCGCTGTTCCAGTGCCCGTTCGTGATGATGACGGAAGTGGGCGCGGCGTTTCTCGATGACGCCGAGGCGAAGGCGCTGCACGATTACGTGACCAAGGGCGGCTTCTTGTGGGCCGACGATTTCTGGGGCTCGTACGCGTGGGAAGTCTGGGAGGGTCAGCTGCGCAAGGCATTACCGGCCGCGCAGTACCCGATTCGCGATTTGCCGCCGGAGCATCCTTTGTTCCGCTCGCAGTTCATCCTGAGCGGCGTGCCCCAGATTGCCTCGATCGGGCACTGGTTCAACACCGGCGGCGGGACCTCGGAGCGCGGCGCCGACAGCGCCGTGCCGCACGCGCGGATGATCGTCGACAAGCACGACCGCATCATGGTGCTGATGACGCACAACACCGACCTGGGTGATTCGTGGGAAGAGGAAGCGTCGAACCCGCAGTACTTCTACGAGATGTCGGTGAACGGGTATGCGTTTGGCATCAACGTCTTGCTCTACGCAATGACGCATTGATCGCGGAACTAAAGTTCCGCGCTACACCGTCACGAAACCATCGCGACACCGTCACGACTTCGTCCCTACTGTAGACCGTCTCTAAGCGCGCGTAGCCAGACGAGAAGCGCGTCGACGTGGTCCGGGCCCATTCGCAACAACTGCTTCTGCGTTTGCGAGAGCGATTCCAGCCTGGAATCGGCGTAGGCCCACCTCGCCCCCGGCCCTTCGACCACGGCGATCGGCTGCCTGACCACCGGCGTGGCGATCAGGATGTCGAGCGCCTGCTTGAGCGCGCGGTCGACGTCGCCGCCGGGATGGCCCATGTTGCGGTAGGCCTCGTTCAGCCTGGGGCGGATGGTCTTGTAGACCCTGGCCACCGCAGAGGCGTCGATCGACGTGACGGTGCCGACGAGCCCGTCGTAGCGGCGATAGCCGGCGGGGTCGATGACGCGCCCGCCGCTCCCTCGTGAGATCAGGAACGGCCCGGACGGCGCGATGGCCTTGAACTCGCGCGAGCTGGACTTGCCCTGCGACGCCTTGTCGAT